>JBEDAU010000090.1:0-6534 GCA_041177605.1 Cyanobacteriota bacterium
GGGATCCGAACCGATCGGTTGCGATCGGTCGTTGCCTAGAGAGCTGGCTCGGTGCTCTCCAGACCGGCGTGCTGGGGATTGGTCTCGGGCATCCAGTAGCTGAGGTCGTTGTGCCAGAACAGGCGACCGGGGAGCTGGCTGGTGCTGAGCCTGGTATGGGCCATGGCGCTGATCAGCTGGCCCAGCTCGATCGGGTTGAGGTCGGTCTGGATGTCACGGCCAGCCACCTGGAGCAGCTCCGGCAGCCGGGTGAGGGTGGTTGGGTCGGCCAGCTTGCGGAACACCGCAGACAGCACCAGTTTCTGGCGCTCCATGCGTCCCAGGTCGCCCAGTTCGTCGTGGCGGTAGCGCAGGAACCCTTCCAGTTCCGTCCCCTTGAGCAGTTGAACCCCAGGAACCAGATCGATGTAGAGCCCCTGGGCATTGTCGACGTAGTACATCCGCTTCGGGACGTCTACCTCCACGCCGCCGATCGCCTCCGCCAGCCGCTCGACGGCGCGCAGGTTCACCCGCAGGTAGCGATCAACCCGGGCTCCCAGGAGCGTGCTGAGTTCTTCCTTGACGGTGCCGATCCCACCGAAGGCGTAGAGGGCATTGGCCTTCACCACCCCAAATTGGCGCGACTCCACGAAGGTGTCGCGCGGCACCTGCAGCACCTCGGTGTGGCCCTCCTTGAGCCGCACGCTGAGCATCACATCGGTGTTGTCACCCACATGATCGAGCCCGAGCACCACGATGCGCCGATCACCCCTGGCCACGGGCTGCACCATGCTGGCCAGGCCCTGTGGCGTGGGCACCAGCTTGGTGAGGGGGCCCGCCAGGACCAATCCCATCGCCAAGCCAAGCCCGAAGGTGGCCAGCAGGGGCTGGCGCGGGCGCTGACGGGGACGGGTGCGATGGCGCAACCGGCGACGTTCCTGCAGATCCTCCACGGGCGCCATGGCATCCCCGCCGGCCTGGAGCCGTTGCAGGCGTTCCCGGCGTCTGAGCTGGGCCCGACGGCGCACCGATGGACTGCGACCGGCCCGGCTGCGACGAGGAGGGTTGGGAACGGCCTGGCTCATGGCGCTGCATCCTGGGCGCACCATAGGTGGCCCTCCCTTGGCGGACCAGTCCCAGACCTGGGGTTTTGGCGGTGAGGGGCGGTGATTCCGCTGGCGGCGTTGCTTCAGGTGGTGAACTCGACGCTGATCCGGGCGGCGGCGGCATCGGCCCGCCGGCGGGCCTCCGCTTCGCTGGTCCCACGCGCCAGGGCCACACCCATGCGGCGCTGGGGCCTGGCCTCCGGCTTGCCGAACAACAACACCTGCGTGTCGGGCTCAGCCAGCGCCTCGGCCACGCCGCCATAGGTCACCGGCGCCCCGCTGCCTGCGGCCAGGATCACGCGGCTGGCCGCCGGTCCCAGGCTCTGGATCGCCGGGATCGGCAGCCCCAGCACGGCGCGCAGATGCAGTTCGAATTCGCTCAGGTTCTGGCCCATCAGCGTCACCAGGCCGGTGTCGTGGGGTCGCGGCGACAGCTCGGAGAACACGACCTCCAAGGCCCCATCGCTCCGGCGGCAGAGGAAGAACTCCACCCCGAACAGGCCGGCCCCGCCCAGGTTGTCGGTGACGGTGCGGGCCATCGCCTGGGCTGCCGCCAGGGCTTCAGCCGGCATCTCGGCCGGCTGCCAGCTGCACTGGTAGTCACCCCGCTCCTGGATGTGGCCGATCGGCGGGCAGAACAGGGTGGGCCCCTGCCACTGCTTCACGGTGAGCAGGGTGATCTCCAGCTCAAAGTGCAGGAACTCCTCCACGATCACGCGGGCGCCGGCTCCCCGGGCACCGGCCATGGCCGCCTCCCAGGCGGCACCGATGCCATCAGCACCCTGCACCACGCTCTGCCCCTTGCCCGAGGAGCTCATCACCGGTTTCACCACCACCGGCCAGCCCAGGGGCGCCGCTGTCGCCGCCAGCGCGTCAGCGCTCTCGGCGTAGGCAAAGCGGGCGGTGCGCAGGCCCAGCTCCTGGGCCGCCAGATCCCTGATCCGGTCACGGTTCATGGTCACCGCCGTGGCCCGGGCCGTGGGGATCACGCACACTCCCTCGGCCTCCAGCTCGGCCAGGGCATCCACCGCCAGGGCCTCGATCTCCGGGATCACCAGATCCGGTCGATGGCGCCGTACCACGGCCTTGAGGGCATCGGGATCCGTCATGGGGATCACCTCCACCCGGTCGGCCACCTGCATGGCCGGGGCGCCTGCATAGCGATCCACGGCGATCACTTGGCAGCCCAGCCGCTGGGCTGCGATCGCCACCTCCTTGCCCAGCTCGCCGCTGCCCAGCAGCATCAGGGTGCGGGGCAGGCTCTGGCTGGTGCTGCCGGTGGCGGGATGGGCCATCACAGACGCCGGATCGGTACAGAATGCGCCGATCCTCCTGCAGCGGCGTGGTGCTGTCAGCGTTCGAGTGGTTCTCTGCAGTGGCCTTGGCCCCGATCCCATCCCTGGCCCACGCCAGCGTTCTGGCCTACAGCACGGCCGGCGATGCGGCCAACGGGCTGCTGTTCGGCTGGGACATCGCCGACCTGCAGCGCTGGGCCCTGATCTATCTCGGCGTGTCCTCGTTGGCCTTTGTGGTGGTGTGGGTGGTCGGCTATCTCCGTCGCAGTTAGCTGGATGCGCCACCTGGCCGCATCCGGGTCATGGCAGCAGGGTCAGCTGCCGCACGGGTGATTCCTCGCTCACAAATCCATAGGCCTCGAACACGGCCGGATCCGGGTGGGTGATGTGCTGGCCGTCGCTGTGGCGTTCCAGTTGAAAGCCCTCGCTGGCCATGCGCCGCATCAGGGCCGCGGCCTCCTCAAACCGCGCTGCCATTGCCTCCAGGCTGGCGCAGTCGGCGGTGAGGCCGGTTTCCTTCCAGGTGAAATAGGCCATGGGGTCGCGCGTCAGGGCAGGAGCACCAGTCCCCCCAGCACCAATAGCAGGCTTGCACCCCAGAAACGGATCACCACCTGCTGCTCCGCCAGGCCCCCCAGCTCGAAGTGGTGATGCAGGGGCGCCATCCGGAACAGCCGCCGCCCCTGTCCGGTGGCAGGGTTCTTGGTGGCCTTGAACACCCACACCTGCAGAATCACCGATAGGGATTCGGCCAGGAATACCCCTCCCATCAGCAGCAGGGGCCAGAGGCTGTTGGAAAGCAGGGCCACGGCTGCCAGGGCGGCGCCCATGGCCAGGGAGCCGGTGTCGCCCATGAACAGCCGCGCCGGGTTGCGATTGAAGGCCAGAAAGCCCAGCCAGCAGCCCGCCATCGCGACGCAGAAGGCGGCCAGGGCGGGATCACCCGCGTTGCCGCGCAGCATCAGTTGCAATCCCATGCCGGTGAAGACCACCGCGCCACAGCCGGCCGCCAGCCCATCGAGGCCGTCGGTGAGGTTGGTGGCGTTGCTCTCGGCAAGAAACACAAACAGGCCCAGGGGCCAGATCAGCCAGCCCAGGGGCAGCACCCAGCCCAGGGGCAGGGCCACATCCCCGGCCTGGGCCCCGCCCAGCCACTGTCCGGCTGCGGCCCAGATCAGAAACAGCAGGGCGGCAGCCGCCTGCAGCAGCAGCTTGCCCCTGGCGCTGAGGCCGGTGTTGTGTCTCCGGGTGAGGCTGCGCCAGTCGTCGATCGCACCGATGGCCATCGTGGCCAGGGTGACCCCAGCCACCGCCAGCAGGCGAGGGTCGCCGGGACTGACCAGTCCACCTACGATCACTCCCACCGGCACCACCAGCAGGCCACCCATGGTGGGAGTGCCCGCCTTGCTCTGGTGTGCCTGGGGACCCTCCTCGCGGATCACCTGGCCCAGCTTCAGGGCCCGCAGCCTGGGCAGGCCCCAGGCCGTCACCCCTGCACTGATCCCGGCGGCCAGCAGCAGCGGCGGTGTGAGCAGGGAGTTGGGGATGCGGGCGTCGCTCAACAGGCAGGCCACCAACAGCACAGCACCCAGCAGAGCTGCCGCCTGGCCGCCGCTGCTGGGTGCTGGATGGGCCTGAGCAGGTGCTGGGGTCAAGGGTGCCGAACAGGTGTGCCCAGTTTCCCCCGGCTCCGACCTCTGCAGAAATGGGCTGCAGTGCGGATCAGTCTTCCCAGTCTTCCTCGGCCTGATCGTCGGCCGCGTTGTAGTCCTCCTTTTCGCCCATCAGAGCGGAGAGTTCTTCCTCTTCCACCGTGCTCACATCGGCGTTGGCCGTGTCTTCATCCGCAACCAGGCGGCCGCTTGTCTCCAGCCAGCTCAGCAGGTCGGGCTCATCCCGCAACGGCAGCACCGGCGCCGGCTCATTGCGGCCGTAGCGGGTCAGCGAGGGATTGATCGTGTCGAGGATGCCCGAGCCGGCTTTCCCGGCGATGGCAGCCGTCTCGGCGATGGCCATGTCAGAGGCGGCGGCATCAGCTGAGGTGGCAGCGGAGAGAGTGCTCATACAGGCCTGAACCAACCACGACCAATCCACCACCATAGCCTCAGCCCATGACTCTCCCCAAACTCATGTCCGTGCTGGTGCTCTGGGGTGTCGCCCTGGCCACCAGCGCCGCCCTGGTGGCGGCGGGTGGCCGCTGGCCCCAGCCGCTGGTGCCCCATGGGGATGTGGTTGCGCTGCTGGTGGTCGGTCCACCGCTGCTGACGCTCCTGTGGTTGCTGAGCCGATGGAGGCTCTCTGCCGCCGGCCGTGCGGCGGGCTCGGCTCACCCCGGCAGGGGAGAATCGACCAACTGCGCGCAAGGAGAGCGTTGATGGGTCGGGCCAAGAAGGCGGTGCTGGCGTATTCCGGCGGGGTGGACACCAGCGTCTGCATTCCCTACCTGATGCAGGAGTGGGGTGTGGAGGAGGTGATCACCTTCGCCGCCGACCTGGGCCAGGGTGATGAGCTGGAGCCGATTCGCCAGAAGGCGCTGGATTCCGGTGCCAGCCAGTCGATCGTGGGCGACCTGATCGAGCCCTTCATCACCGAGTTCGCCTTTCCGGCGATCCGCGCCAACGCCCTCTACGAGGGGCGCTATCCCCTCTCCACGGCCCTGGCCCGGCCGCTGATCGCCCGCCGTCTGGTGGAGATCGCCCGCGAGGTGGGCGCCGATGCCGTGGCCCACGGCTGCACCGGCAAGGGCAACGACCAGGTGCGCTTCGATGTGGCGATCGGTGCCCTGGCCCCCGACCTCAAGGTGCTCACGCCTGCCCGGGAGTGGGGCATGAGCCGCGAGCAGACGATCGCCTATGGGGAGCGCTGCGGCATCCCCTCGCCAGTGAGCAAGAAGTCGCCCTATTCGATCGACCTCAACCTGCTGGGCCGCTCGATCGAGGCCGGCCCGCTGGAGGACCCCAACGTGGAGCCGCCTGAGGAGATCTATGCGCTCACCGCAAGCGTGGAGGCCGCCCCGGATCAGGCCCAGGTGGTGGAGATCGGCTTTGAGAACGGCGACCCGGTGAGCATCGACGGCGTGCGTCTCGATCCGGTGAGCCTCATCCGTCGGGCCAACCAACTGGCCGGCCGCCATGGCTTCGGCCGGCTCGACATGATTGAGAACCGGGTGGTGGGCATCAAGAGCCGCGAGATCTACGAGGTGCCTGGCCTGCTGCTGCTGATCCGTGCCCACCAGGAGCTGGAGAGCCTCACCCTTGCGGCCGACGTGCTGCGCAGCAAGCGGCAGCTGGAGCAGCAGTGGGCCGATCTGGTGTATCAGGGGCTCTGGTATGGCCCGCTCAAGGACGCGATCGATGGCTTCATCGACCGCACCCAGCGCACGGTGAACGGCACGGTGAAGGTGAAGCTGCACAAGGGCAACGCCGTGATCGTGGGTCGCAGCAGCGCCAACAGTCTCTACGTGCCCGACATGGCCACCTACGACGCGGGCGATCGCTTTGATCACCGCGCCGCGGAGGGTTTCATCTATGTGTGGGGCCTGCCTACGCGCTTGTGGGCAGCTGCTCGTCGGGAGAATCCGGCCGGTCTTCCGGACTGACGCCCGGCTGGGGCGTGGCGCGCCGCCAGAAGTTCAACAGTCTCCAGCTTCGTTGTGTCCTGGCTGGCAGTCCTGGGAGTTGAAGCTGGGGTGCCCTGCTCGTGGCCCGGATGGCAGGGGCAACGGATTGGAGCAGGTGCTTGAGCTGGGCGTTCTCCTGCAACAGCCAGCTTCGCTGCTCCAGAACGTGTTGCAGGCGTTGTTCGAACTTCGACTCAAAGATGGTCGGTAACTCGTCGAGGAGCTGCTCCACGGCCTCCAGCTCAGCCTCCAGCCGGGAGCGCTCCGCCCGTGCGTGTTGATCGAGGGCCTGACGTTCGCTGGCGGCGGCCTCAGCGAGCCGCTGGGCATCGAGGAGTTGTCGCTGCAGGTCCTGTTCCCGAAGCTGACCTGCCTGGCAGTCGTGGCGGAGCTGCTCGAGGCTGGCGCGGTCGATGTCGAGGCTGGCGAGCTGATGACGGGCGGCGTTCAGGGCAGCCTGCAGGTCGCTGATGGTGGCCTCGGACTGCTGCTGCTGGCGTTGGTTCTGAGCGAGGAGATCAGCGATTTCCGCCCG
>JBEDAU010000091.1:0-15352 GCA_041177605.1 Cyanobacteriota bacterium
GATCGCTCCGATGCAGGCGTTCTGAACCGCTGAATCGCTGACAACCAGCCCGCAGGGAGCACGATCAGCTCTCAGGAGGGAGAAACGTGCGTTCTCAGGCGGTTTTTCCGCAAACTCCTAAGGCACTTCAGCCCTCAACGAACCCGGCTGTTCGGCGGGGAGCTCACCGAGCTGCTCCCACTTGACAACCACCTCCAGACCATCAGGCTGAAACAGAAACTGGGCGAGGGCAGGGCCTGCGGTCAGCGCCGCACCAGCCATATCGAGGGTGCGACCGGCCGGAACGGAAGCCCCAGGGGCAGTGGAGGGCTGGGGCACCAGAACCTGCCACGAGGAAGTGGTGGCGACTTTGGTCGGGTAACTCTCGACGGTCTGGGACGGAACGAGGAAGGCGCAGGCGTTGGAGCCTCGACAGCAAGCAGAGCCCCGATCACCATCAGGTTGATCACTGAGCGACCACCAACCACCTATGACAACATTTCCAGGCTCAGCACCTGATCATCCGCTTCATCAAACCAGTGGCCCCGGGAGGATTGTTCGATGAACTTGGGTTGCAGCAGATGGATCACAAACACATCACGCCCTTCTCAGGGCTCGACAATCTGATCTGAGAGTGGCTGCGTTGAAACGCTTCTTAAGGCTCCTGTGGTCCGGAGATCGAGCAAGAGGTACTCCACCCCCAAGTTCTGGCCAGAGCCTGTGTGGCCTGCGACAGCGCAAAGTTGCACAACTCGCATCTCCGCCTCAAGCGGGTCCAATGGAGCAGGTTCTAGGAGCCTCCAGGGCTCCTAGAACCTGCTCCATTGTTGTGGCTCAGCAGGGTCGTCGATCGCCAGCCGGGGTTCAGTAGCGCTCGGGTCGTGGCTGCTCCCAGGTGGGAGCGATCCCCCGGCTGCGCAGCTGCGCGGCACGGCGCTCCAGCCGGGCACGCTCGAGGCGCCAGAGGACGTAGGGGCCAGTGGCCGCCAGACGCCCGGGCGCCAGGCCAGCCCAGTGGGGAAGTGCCGCCGTGCCCTGGTCGATCACCACCAGCACGGTCGTGTCCGTACGGGCCGGCAGCGGGCAGAGGCCGGGGCGCCGTTCCCGGGCAAGGCGGTCAGCCAGGTTCACCAGCCCCTGCGCCTCTGCCCCCTCGTAGAGCACCACCCGGCGGCTGTAGAAATGCAGTGAGGGCTTCAGCAGGCCCACCATCGCCAGCGCCTCGCCGCTGCGCCGGACCGACACGGCAGCCGCTGCCAACTGCCGCACCGGCAGTGCCCTGACCCGGTCTCCCAGATCGGCAAGGGGCAGCAACACCGCCGGCACAAACGCTACAAGCGGCACCTGCAGGGCCAGCAGCCCGGCGAGCAGACCGCAACGCCAGGCCACCAGCCCCCCCGCCGCCAGTGCCAGCAGCCACAGCGCGGCCGCAGACCCAATCCAGGGTCCCGCCAGCAGTTCAACCGCCAGGGTGGGCATCTCCGGGCTGTCGATCGCGGGGATCCAGAGCGGCCCCGCCGCCAGGGTGACGGCCAGCAGAGCGGTGATCAGCAAAGTGAGACGCCAGGCCCAGCGCTGGGCGCCGGCCCCACCAGCCGCGCGGGCGGGTGGGGACTGAACCGCCAGCGCCACCAGCAGCCCTGCGGCCGGGGTCGCCGGCAGCCAGTAGCTGGGGAGCTTCGTGGCCGCAGCCGTGAAGAACAGCAGCACGGCCAGCAACCAGCAGGCGGCGAACCGTTGCAGGGAGAGCGCGGCCGGCCGGGGCGGGCCGGATCGCCCGATGCCCCGACCCAGGCCCCGATCGCTGCCCTGGCCCAGGCCGATGCCCTGGGCCAGGCCGAGCAGCAGCAGCGGAGTGAACGGCAGGCTGGCAACCACCAGCACCGGGCCGAAGAACCACCACGGGGCCAGGTGGTTGTTCACCACCGCCGTGAACCGCTGCAGGTTGTGGTAGCCGAAGAAGCTGCGCCAGAAGGGTTCCCCCTCCACCAGCAGCGCGGCGCCGTACCAGGGCAACGCCACCAGGGCCGTGATCGCCAGCCCGGGCAGGGGCCGGAGCCGTCGCCCCAGGCCCGGCAGGTCGGCCTGGAGCCAGCCGAACAGCGCCAGGGTGAGTCCCAGCAGCACCACGGCCACAGGCCCCTTGGCCAGCACGGCCAGCCCCAGCACCACCCAGGGCTGCCACCAGCGGCGCTCTGGATCCACGTAGCTGCGCCAGCAGAGCAGCAGGCTGATGCCGAGGCAGGCCGTGAACAGGGCGTCACTGACCGAGATCCGCCCCCAGACCAGCACCAGGGGAGACAGGGCAAAGCTCAGGGCGGCCCCCAGGGCCGCGGCGGAGGCCCCTGCGCGCTGCTGGGGGCGACGCAGCAGCGTGTCGGCCAGGGCAAGCATCAGCGCAACGCTGGCCAGTGCCGACGGCAGCCGGGCCGCCCAGCTGCCCAGCGGGTTCCAGCTGGCCTGGCCGGGCAGGGCGTAGAGCAGGCCCATCGCCCAGTACACCAGGGGCGGTTTGTCGTAACGGGGCAGGCCGTTGACGCGTGGAACCAACCAGTCGCCGGTCTCGGCCATGGCCCGCGCCGAGGCGGCGAAGAGGGGCGGGGTCTCGTCCACCAGGCCGGTGCTCCCCAGCCGCCAGACAAACAACAGCAGCCCCAGCACCAGCGTGATCGCCAGCACGAGGCGGCGCCTGGCCGGAGCCACCGGCGCCAGGGGCGTCCGCTGGTCGGGGAGAACAGGGGAGCTCACGGACGCCTGCAGGACCCCTCGACCCTATGAGCCGGGTCTGCCCCCGCCGCGGGGTCAGCGCGACTGCAGGCCCTCTCCCAGCCAGTGCTCCACCCGGCGGGCCAGCACCTGGCAGGAGGCATGGGTTTCGGCCCAGCGACGGCAGGCCTCCCGCTCGATCGATCCCACCCGGGAGGTGGCCTCGGCCAGCCCCGCCACGTCGTCCGGCTCCACCAGCAGGCCGGTCACGCCGGGCTGCACCAGCTCCCCGGGACCGCCGCGCCGATAGGCCACCACGGGCACGCCGCAGGCCATCGCCTCGACCACCACGTTGCCGTAGGCCTCGTTCCACTTCGGCGTGTTGAGCAGGGCCAGACAGCGGCCAAGCTGGCCCTGCAGCTGATCGGTGGGCAGAAAGCCCCGCCACTGGAGCGTGCCGGCCGGCACCGAGGCCTCCACCGCAGCGGCATAGGCGGCGTCCTCCAGCAGGCCCCACACCGCCAGGGGCAGCCCCAGCCGCGCCGCCACCGCGGCCGCATCCTCCAGCCCCTTCTCCGGCGCCACCCGGCCCACCCAGCCCAGCAGCCGCTCCGGTCGGGCGCAGAAGCCATAGGCCGCCAGATCGAAGCCGTTGCCCACCAGCGTCGGCGCCTGGGGCAGGGCAAAGTCGGCCGCCTGGGTGGCGGTGTGAAACGCCAGGCGGCGCTGATCCCAGGCCGCCACATCGGCGATCGCCTGGTCCATGGCGTCATTCACCGAGCCCATGCTCACCAGGTGAAAGATCGGCAGCGGCGCCGTGGGGGTGAGCCAGAAGGGCAACCAGTCGTAGGCGAGGTTGATCACCGCCTCGCAGCCCGCCGCCGGGGCCTCCGCCAGCACCCGCCGCCAGAAACGGGCCAGCAGCGCGTCGGCGGGCATCACGATCGGTGCCTGGCGGCCCTGGTGCTGGGCGCTGGGCTGGCTGCTGCCGCGGCAGCTCCAGATCGCGGCGGCGGCACAGGAGCGCGGCAGCACCGAGCCCTCCGCAGCCACCACGGTGAGCTGGTGGCCCCGGTCCAGCAGACCGGCCACCAGGCTCGCGAGCGTCACCTCCACGCCCCCACCGCGGCCGCTGCCCAGTGGTCCGATGGGGGTGCTCACCACCAGGATGCGCATCAGGGCCGCTCCTGGAGGGAACGCCCTTCCCAGAGATGCTGGCGGCGGTTGATCAGCACCACCGAGGCCAGGGCCAGGGCGGCGCCGACCCACTGCAGCGGGCCCAGCTGCTCGCCCAGCCACCACACCCCGCAGAGCAGGGCGAACACCGGCGTCAGGAACGTGAGGGCCGTGAAGCCGGTGAGGTCGCCGCTGCTGGCAAAAAAGAAGAACAGGCCGTAGGCCAGGGCACTGCCGAGCACGCTGGCGTAGGCCATCAGCCCCCACTGCACCCCGTTCCAGTGGGGCAGCCAGGCCAGATCCTGGCCGGCCCCGCCGGGACCGGCCAGGGCGGGGACTTCGGCCAGCAGCAGCAGCGGCACCCCGCCCAGGAGCAGGTGCCAACCGGTGATCGCCACTGCATCGCTGTGCCGACTGGCGTAACGGCAGAGCACGGTGCCGACGGCCATGGCCGCCGCCGCACCCAGCATCCACAGCTCGCCATGGCTCCAGGGGTGCACCCCCAGGGCCGCCGGTCCCTCCAGCCACCAGTGGCGCAGCAGCTCGGGGGGCAGGCCCAGGCAGAGGATGCCCAGCAGGCCGAGCAGCAGGCCGAGCCAACCCACCGGGTTGATCGCCTCGCCGAACAGGCCCCTGGCCAGCAGGGCCACCAGCAGCGGCTGGGAATCGATCAGAACCGACCCCAGGCCCGCTCCGGTGAGGCCGAGCCCCCGGGCCAGGAGTCCCTGGAACAGCGCCGCGTCGACCAGGGCAAAGGCCAGCAGCCAGGGCCAGTCGGCCGGGGCGATCCGCAGCGGCCGGCCGAGCAGCCGGGCCGCCAGGAGCACCAGCAACCCGGCCGGCAGCAGGCGCAGGCTGGCCACCTGGAGGGGCGAAGCGCCGGCGAGCAGGGGCTTCATCGCCGCCATCGCCGTGCCCCAGAGGGCGAAGGGCAGCAGCATCGCCAGCAGGCGGAGCAACGGCCAGCGCTGGGCCTGGGGCATGGCTCCGGAGCCGGATCGGAGTCTCTTTTTAAGATCCAGCCACACATCCCCGCGCTCCGCCCCCCACCGATGCCCTGGCCCTGGCGCCGCAAGACCCGCCGCACCCTGGCCCGGGTGGCGATCGAAGGTCCAATCGCCGGTGCCACCCGCACCCGCGTGCTCAAGGCCCTGCGCCAGGTGCAGCAACGGGAGTGCCCGGCCCTGCTGTTGCGCATCGACAGCCCCGGCGGCACCGTGGGCGACAGCCAGGAAATCCACGCCGCCCTGGGCCGGCTGCGGGAGCGGGGCTGCCGGGTGGTGGCCAGCTTCGGCAACATCTCCGCCTCGGGCGGGGTGTATGTGGGGGTGGCCGCGGAGAAGATCGTGGCCAACCCCGGCACGATCACCGGCTCGATCGGGGTGATCCTGCGCGGCAACAACCTCTCTAAGTTGCTCGAACGGATCGGCGTCAGTTTCGAGACCGTGAAAAGCGGCCTCTACAAGGACATCCTCTCCCCGGATCGGGCGCTCACCCTGGCGGAGCGCGAGTTGCTGCAGAGTCTGATCGACTCCAGCTACGGCCAGTTCGTGGCCGCCGTGGCGGCAGGGCGGGGACTCAGCGAGGTGGCCGTGCGGGGCTTTGCCGATGGCCGGGTGTTCAGCGGCCAGCAGGCCCTGGAGCTGGGGCTGATCGATGCCCTCGGCGACGAGGAGGAGGCCCGGCGCCTGGCCTGTGAGCTGGCCGGCCTCGAGCCCGAGAAGACCCGCCCGGTGACCTTCGGAGCCCCGCCGAAGCGCTTCGCCGGGCTGATTCCGGGGCGGCAGCAGCTGCGCGGCCTGCGCCAGGCCCTCAGCCTGGAACTGGGCTTCAGCGGCCAACCCCTGTGGCTCTACCGGCCATGAGTGGCGACCTGCAGCTGCGGGCCCTGCGCGGGGCCACCACCGCGCGGGCCAACACGGTGGAAGCGATCGGCGAAGCGGTGCAGGAGCTGGTGGAGGCCCTGGTCAACCGCAACGGTCTGGCCGGTGAGCGTCTGCTCTCAGTCACCTTCTCGGTGACCGCCGACCTGGATGCCTGTTTTCCGGCAGCGATCGCCCGCCGCACCCCCGGCTGGGACCAGGTGGCCCTGCTGGATTGCCAGCAGATGGCGGTGGCCGGCGACCTGCCCCGCTGCATCCGGCTGCTGGCCCATGCCTGGATGGCGGGCGACCAGCCCACCAACCACCCCTACCTGCGGGAGGCCGCACGGCTGCGGCCGGATCGCGCCAGCTAGCGGGCCGACCACCCGGGCAGGCCTTCCCGCAGTGAGGCTGCTGAGAATCAAGACACCTCACACACCCTGGCCCATGGGTTTACAGACCCCACGCCGACTTCTCCTGGCGGCCCTGGCGGCAGGCCTGGGGCTTGGCGGCCTCGCCACGCCCGTGCCGCCACCGGCCAACGCCCAGGGCACCCCGGGACTGATCGAGTTTCGCTGGGACAACGCCAAGGACTACCGCAAGCTCTACTTCTTCATGACTGATACCCAGCGCCTCAAGCGCTCGGAGTATTACCTGATCCTGCGTCCCAAGGATCGCAAGACTGCCATCCTCAAACTCACCATCACGATCCCCAAGCACTTTGACGCCAAGATCGAAGCCAAGCGGGTCAAGCTCTGCAAGATGAGCGAGGGCGGCATGCTGGCCCGCACCCGCTGCCAGGAGACGATCCCCGCCACGATCGAAATCGCTGAGAACGGCCGGGCCATCGAGATCTTTCCCGATACCCCCATCCCCGACAGCGGCACGGTTGGGGTCTACATGAACCTCTTCAATCCCTACAACATGGGCATGTATCAGTTCAACGCCCTGGCCCAGGCCCCGGGCGACATGCCCATCTCCACCTATCTCGGCAGCTGGCTGATTCAGATCGACCCCCCCAACTAGGGCAACCCCGACCCGCGCAGGCTCGTCAATCCACCGGGCCCCTTGGGGGCCACTTGGGGCATGCCTGGTAAGTTGGATCCTCACCAATTGATGCAACGACGCCGGGCGCGTCGATCCCGCCATGACCAAGCGCACCCTGGAAGGCACGAGTCGCAAGCGCAAGCGGGTTTCCGGATTCCGGGTACGGATGCGCACCCACACCGGTCGCCGCGTGATCAAGGCCCGCCGCCGCCGCGGCCGGGCTCGTCTCGCCGTCTGATCCAGTGGCGCTGCCCCGGTCTCACCGGCTGAAGGGCCAGCGCTGCTTTGATTTCCTCTACCGCCGGGGTCGTGCAGTGCACGGCCCTTTTTTGATGCTGCGCTGGGTTGAGGCGCAGGCCGAGCTGATGCCTCCGGCCGAAAGGCCCCACGGCGCCAGCCCCTGGCGACTGGGGGTCGTGGTGAGCAGCAAGGTGCACAAGCGGGCGGTACGCCGCAACCGACTGCGTCGGCTGCTGCACACCCACCTGCTCAGCGGCGTGATGCCGGTGCCCGACCGTTCCCTCTGGCTGCTGCTCAGCCTCAAGCCGGGCAGCGCCGAGCGGGATGCCGCCGACCTGCTGGGAGAATGCAATGAGCTTCTGCAGCGCGCAGGCCTGAGCCGATGAGCAAGTCCCCATCCCCTTCTGCCGGAGCCCAGTCGAGCGATGGCCGGCAGCCAGGCCTGCAGATCGAGGAGACGGTGTTCTACGAGGGTGGGCCCGCCAGGGGCGACCTGATCTTCAACCTGCTGCTGGGGCTCACCCTGATCGGCATCCCCTTCGCGGTGGGGGCGATCGTGCGGGCCCTGTGGCTGCGCTTTCGCATCACCAGCCGCCGCATCGAGGTGAACGGGGGCTGGCTGGGGCGCGATCGCACCCAGGTGGTGTACAGCCAGATCCGGGAAGTGCGCTGCGTGCCCCGCGGCTTCGGCTTCTGGGGCGACATGGTGCTGGTGCTGAGCGACGGCGCCCGCCTGGAGATGCGGGCCGTGCCGCGCTTCCGCGACCTGGAGACCTATATCGAGGAGCGCCGGGCCGCCTCGCCCGCGTCCAGCAAGCCGAAGGGCATGGCGGCCTGAATCCCCAACCCGGCCCACGGGCCACCTGAGCCCTCAGGCACACTGTGCCCACGATTGACCCCCCACCCCTCCACCTGTTGCCGTGATCAGCTACATCTCCGACAACCTGCTGATCCCGATCCTCGACTTCTTCTACGGGTTGGTGCCCAGCTACGGCCTGGCGATCATCGCCCTCACGGTGGTGATCCGCCTGGCCCTGTTCCCCCTCAGTGCCGGCTCGATCCGCAACGCCCGCCGCATGCGGATCGCCCAGCCGGTGATGCAGCAGCGCCAGGCCGAGATCCGCAGCCGCTATGCCAATAATCCTCAGAAGCAGCAGGAGGAGCTGGGCAAGCTGATGAAGGAGTTCGGCTCGCCCCTGGCCGGCTGCCTGCCCCTGCTGGTGCAGATGCCGATCCTGTTCGCCCTGTTCGCCACCCTGCGGGGCTCACCGTTCGCCGATGTGCCCTACACCCTCAACCTGAAGGTGCTGCCAGCCGAGCAGATCGCAGCGGTGGAGCCCAAGCCCTTCAACAGCCCCAGCCACTCGATCTTCCTCTCGGCCACCAACCATGTGCCCGTAATCGCCAGCCTGGAGGGGGGCACCAAGCTGGGCGTGGGAGACCAGGCCAGGGTCAATCTGCACACCAAGGACGGCGCCAGCTTCGCCTCGGTGCTCGCCTCCAGTGAGAGTGGCAGCACCTTTGCTCCCAGCTGGAGCGTCACCAAGGGTGAAGGCGTGCTGAGCGTGGATGCCGACGGCACCATCAGGGCCCTGGCCCCCGGCGACGCCACCGTGGAGGCGAAGATCCCCGGCCTGGCGGCCCGCAGCGGCTTCCTGTTCATCAAGGCCTTGGGCCAGGTCGGCTTCTACACCGATGGCAGCGTCAATTGGGACATCGCCGGCCTGGTGGCCGCCTTCGGTCTCTCCCTGGCGCTGTCCCAGATCCTCTCGGGCCTGGGCATGCCCCCCAACCCCCAGCAATCCACGGCCAACAAGATCACCCCGGTGATGATCACGGGCATGTTCCTGTTCTTCCCGCTGCCAGCGGGCGTGCTGCTCTACATGGTGGTGGCCAACATCTTCCAGGCCCTGCAGACCTTCCTGCTCACCCGCGAGACCCTGCCGGAGAACTTGCAGAAGATCCTCGATCAGCAGCTGGCCCAGCAGGCCGTGACCGTGGGCGCCACCAGCACCGGGGGAACCGAGCGCCTGCCCTTTGAGCCCAAGGGCAAGAAGTGATCCCCAGCCAGCCGATCCCCTGCGGAGGACGCCAGCCTTGACCAGCCTGCGGCCCGTGCCGATCCAGGAGCTCGCTGCCCAGGCAGAGGGTCGCCGCTGGGAGGTGGATGAGCCGCTGGCGGGCCTGGAGAGCCTCACCCCGGTGCGCGGCCATGTGCAGGCCATTCACCGCGGCACGGTGCTGGAGGTGGCAGGCGAGGCCTCCACGATCGTGACCCTGTGCTGCGACCGCTGCCTGCAGCACTTCAATCACCCCCTTCACTTCCAGACCCGCGAGCTGCTCTGGCTTGGGGAGCAGGCCCGCCAACAGGGGCTCGAGACCCACCTGGTGGAAGACGGCGAAGCGGTGCTCGATCTCGATCCCGATGCCCTCACGGAGAGCCTTGATCCCCGCGGCAGCTTTGATCCAGCCCACTGGACCTTCGAGCAGCTGAGCCTGCAGTTGCCGCCGGTCAACCGCTGCGGACCCGAATGCCCGGGCCCCGCCAGCTGGGGGAACTCGGCTGATCTGCCGGATCCCCGCTGGGCAGCGCTCCAGGCCCTGCAGCAACCACCCCAGGTCCCATGAGCACCGGCAGCTGGGCCGATCAGCTCGACCTGCTGATCCGCTCCCGCACCCCGATTCTCTGGATCCGCAGCCTGGAGGAGGAGCGGGTGGAGGCCCTGCTGGAGCAGGCCTGCCGCCGCCTCGGCAACCGCGCCCTGCTGCGCTGGGATTTCATCGATGGCCTCAGCGGCGCCCCCAACCGGGCAGGGGAAGCCGCCCGCAATCCGCTGGCGGCCCTGGGATGCCTGGATCCGCTCCCGGCGGAGCAGGGGGCCATCCTGCTGCTGCGCGACTTCCACCGCTACTGCGACGACGCCGGCGTGTGCCGCCGGCTGCGCAACCTGGCCGGCCAGTTGCGCCAGCAGACCCGCACCCTGGTGATCACGGCCCCGGCCTGGCAACTGCCCCCCGAACTCGACGACTGCATCACCCTGCTGGAGCTGCCCCTGCCCGATGCGGCCGAGATCGCCCAGCTGCTCGGCGCCATTGCCAGCGCCAGCGGCGAGCCCCTGGATGCGGCGGTGCGGGGCCAGCTGGCGGCGGCCTGCCATGGCCTCAGCGAGCTGCGGGTGCGCCAACTGGCCGCCAGGGCCCTGGCCCGCCGCGGCCGCCTGGGCGAAGACGACCTGGCCGAGGTGCTGGAGGAAAAGCGCCAGGCGATTGCCAAGACGGAGCTGCTGGAGTACTGCCCCACTGAGGCCACCCCCGCCGACATCGGCGGTCTCGATGCGCTCAAGGCCTGGCTGGAACAGCGCCGCATGGCCTTCAGCGAGGAGGCCCAGCGCTTTGGCCTGCCGTTGCCACGCGGGGTGCTGCTGGTGGGCCCCCAGGGCACAGGCAAATCGCTCACCGCCAAGGCGATCGCCCACAGCTGGGGCATGCCGTTGCTGCGGCTGGATGTGGGCCGGCTGTTCGCCGGCCTGGTGGGGGCCAGCGAGGCCCGCACCCGCGAGATGATCCAGCGGGCCGAGGCGATGGCCCCCTGCGTGCTCTGGATCGACGAAATCGACAAGGGCTTTGGCGGTGATTCCCGCAGCGACGGCGGCACCAGCCAGCGGGTGCTCGGCACTGTGCTCACCTGGATGGCCGAGAAGAGCAGTGCCGTGTTTGTGGTGGCCACCGCCAACGGCGTGGAGCGGCTGCCGGCCGAACTCCTGCGCAAGGGCCGCTTCGATGAGATCTTCCTGCTCGATCTGCCCAGCGCCGAGGAGCGCCACGCCATCCTGGACCTGCAGCTGCGCCGGCGCCGGCCCCAACACACCATCCCCCTGGAGGTTCTGGTGGATCGCACCGCCGGCTTCTCCGGCGCGGAGCTGGAGCAGACGGTGATCGAGGGCCTGCACCTGGCCTTCGCCAGCGGCCGCGACATCGGCGAAGCCGACCTGATCGCCGCGGCCAGCCAGGTGGTGCCGCTGGTGCGCACGGCCCGGGAACAGCTGGAGGCCCTGCAGCAGTGGGCCAGCGGCGGCCGGGCCCGACCGGCCTCCAGGTTGCGGCCGGTAACGAACTCCGACGCCAGGTAACAAGGCCTGGCTCCTGCTCAGGCAGCTCCAGGCACTCGGCCTACGGTCCTGCCAGCCGAGATCCCTGCCGTGCTGCCCAATCCCGCTCCCCGTGATCGCGGCGAACTCACCACCCAGCTGGCGGTGGCCTGCATCGGCGCCGGCGTGGTGACCAGCCTGGCGGTGGCCCAGGGGCAGAACCCGCTCACGGCCCTGGGGATCACCCTGTTTTCGGCGGTGGCGGCGGTGATGGTGGGGCAGGTGCTCTGAACCCCTTGGCCAACCCGCGCCCTGGCGAGAAGCTGCGGGCGCTGATGCCCGCCCTGGCCAACAAGACCTACTTCAACTACGGCGGCCAGGGGCCGCTGCCCTCCCCCTCCCTGGAGGCGATCACCGCCTGCTGGCGCACCCTTCAGGAGCTGGGCCCCTTCACGGGAGCGGCCTGGCCCGTGGTGGAGCGCACCACCTCCCAGCTGCGCCAGCGCCTCGGCCGCTGGCTCGGCGTTCCGGCCCACCGGCTCGCGCTCACCGAAAACGTGAGCAGCGGCTGCGTGCTGCCCCTCTGGGGTCTGGCCTGGCAGGCGGGGGAAACCCTGCTGATCGGTGACTGCGAACACCCCGGGGTGGTGGCCGCCTGCCGCGAGCTGGCACGACGCCACCAGCTGGAGATCGACTGGCTGCCTGTTCGGGATCTCCGCGGCAGCCAGGCCGAGGCAGGCGCGGTGCTGCAGGAGCGACTGGCTGGGGCCCTCAGGCCCCGCACCCGCCTCGTGGTGCTCTCCCACCTGCTCTGGAACACCGGTCAGTTGATGCCGATCGCGGCCGTGGCCGAGCAGCTCGCCCATCATCCCAGCCGGCCCTGGCTGCTGGTGGATGGGGCCCAGAGCCTGGGGTCCGTCCCGGTGGAGACAGCCGCTGCCGCGGCCGACATCTACGCGTGCACGGGCCACAAGTGGTGCTGCGGGCCGGAGGGATTGGGGGTGGTGGCCCTCTCGTCGCGCCTGCTGGAGCAGGCCCGGCCCACCCTGATCGGCTGGCGAAGCCTCCGCCATGAGGGCGATGGCACCAGTCCCTTCCATGCCGATGGCCGCCGGTTTGAAGTCGCCACCTCCTGCATCCCACTGATGGCGGGGCTCGATTGCTCCCTGCAGCTGCTGGAGGCGGAGGGCACGGCTGCAGCGCGGCTCGAGCGGATCCGCCTGCTGGCCACCACCCTGTGGCGGGATCTGCAAGAGTTGCCGGGGCTGACGACCGTGCTGCGGGAACCACCGCCGGCCGGGCTGGTGAGCTTTCAGCTCCCGGGACGGGCAATCGAGGCCGGCACCGTGGTGACCCGGCTGGGGGAGCAGAGGATCTGGATTCGCAGCCTGGATGAGCCACCCTGCCTGCGGGCCTGCACCCACATCACCAGCTGCGAGGCTGAGATCGACCAGTTGCGTCTGGCGCTGGCCGGTCTGTGAGGGATGACTGGGGGGCGCCCCCCAGTCAGGCTGGCGATCAGGCGCCCTGCTCGCCGGACCGTTGCTCGCTGAACAGGTTGCGGTAGAGCCAACCGGCGAGCAGGGCGCCCGCGATCGGGGCCACCCAGAACAGCCACAGTTGCCCCATCGCCTCGACGCCGGCCCACACGGCCACACCGGTGCTGCGGGCTGGATTGACCGAGGTGTTGGTGACCGGGATGCTGATCATGTGGATCAGGGCCAGGGTGAGCCCGATCGCCACCCCCGCAAAACCGGCGGGCGCCAGACGATCCGTGGCGCCGATGATCACCAGCAGAAAGAAGAAGGTGAGCACCAGCTCAACGATCAGGGCCGACCAGAACCCATAGCCACCGGGGGAGTGGGCCCCCCAGCCATTCGTGGCCAGCGGATTGCTACCGCCCATCACCAGATCCAGGGCCGGTCCACCGGCCACCACCAGTTTGATGAATCCCCCGGCGAGCACGGCACCGATCACCTGGACCGCGATGTAAGGCAGCAACTCCGAGCCCTTCATGCGGCCACTGGCCCAGAGGCCGAAGCTCACGGCCGGGTTGAGGTGGCAACCGGAGACGGGCCCGATCGCATAGGCCATGGTGACCACAGTGAGGCCGAAGGCCAGCGAAACCCCCAGGAATCCAAGGCCAAAGGGATTGCCGGGGGCGATGTCGGCACCGGTGAGATAGGGGAAGTTGGCCGCGATGGCGGCACTGCCGCAACCGCCCAGAACCAACCAGAAGGTGCCAAGCGCCTCCGCCAGAAGCTTTCGGCCCATGGGATTGGACGAAGCCATGGATTCCTGACAAACAACGTCGTCAACGTATCGATGGGGAGCCAACCCGACCAGCGGCGACAGGGAGATCGACACGGTGATGGGTCACCACCCCGAACGGAGAAGTGGGGGAGGGGGAAGCCACCAACAGCCCCCTGCGCACTAGGCCAGCAGCCGGGCGCGCAGGGCCTTCTCCGCCTCCTCGCGGTCGTCGAAGTGGATCTTGGTGGTGCCGAGAATCTGGTAGTCCTCATGGCCCTTGCCGGCAATCAGCACCAGATCACCGGGCCGGGCCTCCGTCACCGCCCCGGCGATCGCCGTAGCCCGATCGCCTTCCACCTGCAGGCTGGCCCCCGCCGGGATGCCCGCGACCACATCGGCCAGGATCTGCTGCGGATCCTCGGTGCGGGGGTTGTCGGAGGTGACCACCACCTGATCGGCCAGCCGGGCCGCAATCGCCCCCATCAACGGCCGCTTGCTGCGGTCGCGGTCACCGCCGCAGCCAAACACGCAGATCAGCCGGCCCCGGGTAAAGGGCCGGCAGGCAGCCAGGGCATTCTCCAGGCCATCGGGGGTGTGGGCGTAGTCCACCAGCACCGCCGGGGCACCGGCGCCATCGCCCACCACGACGCGCTCCATCCGGCCGGGCACGCCACGGAAACCGGGCAGGCCCTGGAGCAGCAGCTCCAGCGGCAGCTGCTGCTGGAGCAGCACCCCCACCGCCTGCAGCAGGTTCATCAGGTTGAAGCGGCCTACCAGCGGCGACTGGAAGACCCCCTCGCCCGCGGGGGTCACCAGCCGACCGCGCACGCCCACGGACCCCATCTCCAGCTCGCGGATGGTCAGTTCGGCGCTGGGGTCCAGCAGGGAGCTGCGCCAGCACTGCTCGGCCAGCCGGCCCTGAAGCCGCTGGACCAACTGGGCACCCCAGGGATCGTCACCGTTGACCACGGCGCCACCCGCCAGCAGGTCTGCGCCGAACAGCTGGGCCTTGGCCTCGAAATAGGCCTCCATGGAGGGGTGGTAGTCGAGGTGGTCCTGGGTGAGGTTGGTGAACACCGCACCGGCGAAACGGCAGCCCGCCACCCGCTGCTGATCGAGGGCATGGGAGCTCACCTCCATCGCCGCGATGCGGGCGCCGGCCTCCGCCGCCTGGGCCAGCTGGGCCTGCAGCAGATCGGCAAAAGCGGTGGTGTGCTGGGCGGTGACGCTGTGGCCGGGCCAGCGGTTCACGAGCGTGCCGAACAGGGCCGACGGCCGGCCGGCCGCCGCCGCCAGGTGCTCGATCAGGTGGGTGGTGGTGGTCTTGCCATTGGTGCCGGTCACCCCGATCAGGGCGAGGCGCTGGCTGGGCTGGCCCCAGAACGCCGCCGCCAGCAGGCCGGCCCAGCGGGCCACCGGATCGCTGAGCACCAGCACCGGATCGGTGGGGGCCGGGGGATCCACAGCGGCGGCGGTAGGGCTGATCAGGGCCATGGGGGCACCGGCCGCCAGGGCCTGCCGCCAGAACACGCCCCCATCCACCTGGGTGCCCGGCAGACCGATGAACAGGGTACCGGGGCCGAGACGGCGGGAATCGCAGCTGATGCTGGCCACCTCGGCCATGGCCCAGGGACCCGCCGCCGGCAACCCCACCTGCTGGAGCAGCGCATGCAGGCGATGGGTCATGGCCAGGGCGGTGAGCTGGGGCCTGTTCTAAGTGCTTCCCGCGGCAAAACCGTTCTTCTGCAACCAAACCAGCAGGGCTGGCCCCTGCAGCCGGGGGGGCACCCGCGGCAGCGGCCGGGCGCCCCCCTCCGCTCCAGCCGGACCCAGGGCCAGCACGGGCACCTCCAGCCCATAGCGGGCCTGGAGGGCGGGATCCTGGTCCACATCCACCACCACCAGGGGCGGCGGCGGCTCCAGGGCCCGCAACTTCTCCTCCAGCCCCTCACACAGACAACATCCCCGGCGGCTGAACAGGAGCAGGGCCGCGGGCTCTGG
>JBEDAU010000092.1:0-4677 GCA_041177605.1 Cyanobacteriota bacterium
GCCGTGGTGTTCAGCAATTCCCGCGGCCGTTATGTGAAGCCGATGCTGCCGCGGGGGCCGGTGAAGCGGATCGCCGTCGATGCCACCCTGCGCGCCGCGGCGCCTTATCAGAAAGCCCGCCGGGCTCGGCAACCGGAGCGCAACGTGATCGTCGAGGAGGGGGATCTGCGCGCCAAGCAGCTGCAGCGCAAGGCCGGCGCCCTGGTGATCTTCCTGGTGGATGCCAGCGGTTCGATGGCCCTCAACCGCATGCAGAGCGCCAAGGGGGCCGTGATCCGCCTGCTCACCGAGGCCTACGAAAACCGCGATGAGGTGGCGCTGATCCCGTTCCGGGGCGAGCAGGCGGAGGTGCTGCTGCCCCCCACCCGCTCGATCACCGCCGCCCGCCGCCGGCTAGAGGCGATGCCCTGCGGCGGCGGCTCACCGCTGGCCCACGGCCTCTCGCAGGCGGCGCGGGTGGCGGCCAACGCCCTGGCCACCGGCGATCTGGGCCAGGTGGTGGTGGTGGCGATCACCGATGGCCGCGGCAATGTGCCCCTGAGCCGCTCCCTCGGCCAGCCGCAGCTGGAGGGCGAGGAGCCGGTGGACCTCAAGGAGGAGGTGAAGCAGGTGGCCAGCCGCTACCGGGCCCTGGGCATCAAGCTGCTGGTGATCGACACCGAGCGCAAGTTCATCGGTAGCGGCATGGGCAAGGACCTGGCCGAGGCGGCCGGTGGCAAATACGTGCAGTTGCCCAAGGCGAGCGATCAGGCCATTGCCGCCATCGCCATGGAGGCCATCGCCGGCGTATGAGGCAGGGGTTCAGGGCTGGGTCGGCTGGCCGGTGTCGGGCATGCGCTGCCCCCGGGCGGCCCCGGTCTCAACGGGGTAGACCTCGTCGAACAACTTGCCGAGGCCCACGGTCACGCTGCGCAGCCCATCCATGAACTGGCTGTCTGCCGTGAGCTTGTTCACATCACCGCCCACCGCGTCCCAGCGGGCGGTGAGCTGCTGGGCATTGGCCACCGTGCGCTGCAGCTCGGCGATCGTCTTGGGGTTGTCGAGTGCGGCCAGCACCTGGCGCAGATGGGCGGAGCTGGCATTGAGGTTCCTCAGGGATGGCTGGATCGCCCCCACCGATTGGTCAAGGTTGCGCACGAGCGTGCGGCCTTCGGCCAGAAACGTGTTGGCCTGCCTGGCGGTCTGATCAGCGCTGGTGCTGAGGGCCGCGAAGCGGTTGACCAGTTGTGCCTTGTCGCTTTCGATCAGCACTTTGTGCATCAATGCCGTCACGTTCGCCAGGCTGGGGCCCTGGACCCCCTGGATGGTGTCGCCATGGCAGAGCATCCGCTCCCGGTTGCAGGCCGGCGAGCGGGGCCGCGCCTCGCCGGCCTGCAGGGGGCCGCCCTGGCTGATCAGCGCCACCTGGGCTTCGGCGCCCAGCAGGGAGGCCTCGCCGATCTCGGCGACAGTGGGTTGGGCAAGACGCAGATCCCCCTGGGTGATCTCCAGTTCGGCAATCACCGCTGCCGGAGTGACCTGCACCCGGCGGACACTGCCCACCATCACGCCGCGAAACACAACCGGGGAGCGCTCCGCCAGGCCACTCGCTTCATCAAAACGGGCCCGGATTGTCCAATTGTCACGACTCAGCGTCTGGCCGCGGATCCACATGCTGAGTCCCACCGCGCTGCTGATCGCCGCCAGCACGGAGAACCCCACCAGTGCCTCGCGAATACTGCGGCGCATCGGTTAGAGCTCCGCTGGCTGCATCGGCCCCCGCAGGCTACCGCTCCTGAACTGCACCACGTACGGATCGCTGCAGCTCAGGTACTCCGCCACGCTGCCGCACCAGCGGAACTGGCCCTCGTACAGCAAGGCCACCTGGGTGCCTGAGCGCTTGATCGTGCTGTGGACATGGCTGACGACCACCGAACTGGCCTGGGCGACGGCCGTGGTGCGCACGATCAGGTCCTCGATGCGGGTGCAGGCCACCGGATCCAGCCCGGCTGTTGGTTCGTCGAAGAGCAGAAGGGGCATCTGCCCCTGGTTCAGGGTTGGGTCCTGGATCAGGGCGCGGGCGAAGCTGACCCGCTTCTGCATGCCACCGCTCAGTTCCCCCGGCAGTTGTTCTTCAATCCCGGAGAGGCCCACCGCATCGAGCGCATCCCGCACCCGCTGGCGGATCTCCCGCTCGTTCAGCCGGCTGGAGCGGTAGAGCAGGAAGCCCACGTTTTCGCGGACGGTGAGGGAGCCCAGCAGGGCGGGGTTCTGGAACACCAGCCGTACATCAGGCGGAAAGCGCTGATCCAGTCGCAGGTACTCCTGGGCCACCCCGTGCAGCTCCAGTCGTCCGCTGGTGGGCAGCTGCAATCCGGCCAGCAGGCGCAGCACGGTGGACTTGCCGGAGCCAGAGGGGCCCACCACCACCAGCCGCTCACCTGCGTCGAGGGTCAGGTTCACCCGGTCGAGCACGGTGCGGCTTCCCCAGCGCATGGTGAGGTTCTCCATGCGGGCAATGGGAGCAGCCTGTCTGCCCCTGCTGCTCTCCGCCGCCACTGCTCCCTGGCCTGCTGGCTCCCATCCTGGCGCCTGGCGTCGACCTTTCTACAGTTGTTCAACACCTGTGCTGCCCGTCCGGAGGCCCCCACCCCTTGATTCCTCCCCGGTCGGTCTCCAAGCCGCGGCGCCTGCGCCGCCGATTGGTCCGCCCCGACTGGGTGGGGCGCGGTGACCTGCGTCAACGGGATCTGATGAGCCGCTCGCGCCGTGCCGTGCGCTGGCTCCAGCCTGGACTGGTGGTCAAGCGCTGGGTGCTCACCTCGGGACTGGGCCTGATCATCCTGCTGTTGGGCATGGCGATCTGGGCCGATCTGCAGCCGATTTACTGGAGCCTGGCCGGGATCCAGTGGCTGCTCAAGAACATCACCACCGTGCTGCCGCGGGAGGTCACCGGGCCGCTGGTGCTGGCGATCGGGGCCCTGTTGATCTGGCTTGGCCAGAGCCGCAGTTTCGGCACGATCCAGCAGGCCCTGGCACCGGAAAAGGGCACCCTGCTGGTGGATGCGCTGGCGGCCCAGGGCCGGCTCAACCGCGGCCCGAGCATTGTGGCCATCGGCGGTGGCACCGGGCTGTCCACCCTGCTCAGTGGCCTGAAGCGCTACAGCTCCAATCTCACGGCGATCGTCACCGTGGCCGATGACGGTGGCAGCAGCGGTGTGCTGCGCCGCGAACTGGGGGTGCAGCCTCCCGGCGACATCCGCAACTGCCTGGCCGCCCTGGCCCGGGAAGAACCGCTGCTGACCCGCCTGTTCCAGTACCGCTTCCGTGCCGGGGCGGGCCTGGAGGGCCATAGTTTCGGCAATCTGTTTCTCTCGGCTCTCACCGCCATCACCGGCAGTCTGGAGGCGGCCATCACGGCCTCCAGCCGGGTGCTGGCGGTCCAGGGCCAGGTGGTGCCTGCCACCAACGCCGATGTGCGGCTCTGGGCAGAGCTTGAGAACGGCGAGCGCATCGAGGGGGAATCCCGGATTGGCCACGCTTCGGCCCCGATCGTGCGGCTGGGCTGCATTCCCGAGCGCCCCCCCGCCCTGCCGCGCGCCATCGAGGCGATTGCCCATGCCGATCTGATCGTGCTGGGTCCGGGCAGTCTGTACACCTCGCTGTTGCCCAACCTGCTGGTGCCGGAGCTGGTGGCCGCTATTGCCCGCAGCAAGGCCCCTCGGCTCTACATCTGCAACCTGATGACCCAGCCGGGGGAGACCGATGGTCTCGATGTGGCCGGGCATCTGCGGGCGATCGAGGCCCAGCTGGCCAGCCTGGGGGTCGACGAGCGTCTGTTCACGGCGGTTCTGGCCCAGGAGTCCCTCGAGGCGTCGCCCCTGCTGGAGCGGTATCGCCAGCAGGGCGCCGAACCCGTCACCTGCGATGCCCGCCAGCTGCGCCGCCAGGGCTATGCCGTGATGCTGGCTCCGCTCCAGGGGGCCCGGCCTACGGCCACCCTGCGCCATGATCCCCGCTCCCTGGCCTTGGCGGTGATGCGCTTCTACAAGCAGCACAGGGGCCAGTGATCCACGGCCCCGGGTCGGGTCGCCGCGTGTGAGGGCCAGAGTTCCGTCTCCGCCTTCAGTAGGCGTCCTGCATCTCGTAGAAGTCAGGCTGCACGTAGTCCTTACGCAGCGGCCAACCCTTCCAGTCTTCCGGCATCAGCAGCCGCTTGGGATGGGGGTGGCCTTCGAAGCGGATGCCATACATGTCGAAGGTTTCCCGCTCCTGCCAGTCGGCGCCGCGGAACACTCCGTAGAGGCTGGGGATGGTGAGGTCGCCGTTGCGATCGAGAAACACCTTGAGCCGCACCTCCTGTGGCCTGGTGTCGGCAGGCAGATGCTGCGTCTGGGCGGACGCATCCGCCAGAGCCCCCAGCCTGACCAGCTGATAGAAGCTCACCAGGCGGCCGCCGGGCCCCTCGTCGTAGCCGCCCTGGCACTGCAGATAGTCAAAGCCATGGGCTTTGAGGGCCGTGGCCAGCAGGGGCAGAAAGGGGGGCTCGACGCCGATGGTTTCCACCCCCAGGTGGTCGTCGGGAAGCACGATGTGGTCAAACCCCTGACTGCTGAGCCACTGACTCACGGGACCGGCGGCCGGGGTAGCGAGGGCCGCCTCGTTGGTGGGGGAGGGTTGGTCAGACATCGCTGGGGC
>JBEDAU010000093.1:0-5214 GCA_041177605.1 Cyanobacteriota bacterium
ATCTGGACCACCACCCCCTGGACCCTGCCGGCCAACCTGGCGGTGTCGGTGAATGAGCGGCTCGACTACGCCATCTGCGCCGTGGCCGCCCGCGGCGAGACGCCGGCGCCGGCCGCCAGCCACCTGGTGGTGGCCGCCGAGCTGCGGGAAAGCCTGGAAACCAGCCTCGGGCTCTCGCTGACGCCACTGCTGAGCGTCAAGGGCGCCGATCTGGAAGGCATCGTCTACCGCCACCCGCTGCTGGAGCGCACCAGCCCGGTGGTGATCGGCGGCGACTACATCACCACCGAGGCCGGCACTGGCCTGGTGCACACCGCCCCTGGCCACGGCGTCGACGACTTCAACACGGGCCGCAAATACGGCCTGCCGGTGCTCTGCCCGGTGGATGAGGCCGGCACCCTCACCGCCGAAGCCGGCCCCTTCGCCGGCACCAATGTGCTCAAGGACGCCAACCCGGCGGTGATCAGCGCCCTGGAGGCCACCGGCCTGCTGCTGAAGCAGGAGCGCTATGAGCACCGCTACCCCTACGACTGGCGCACCAAGAAGCCGACGATCTTCCGCGCCACCGAGCAGTGGTTCGCCTCGGTGGAGGGCTTCCGCGCCGCGGCCCTCGAGGCGATCGCCCAGGTGGAGTGGCTGCCGGCCAGCGGCCGCAATCGCATCGAGGCGATGGTGAGCGAGCGGGGCGACTGGTGCATCAGCCGCCAGCGCACCTGGGGTGTGCCGATCCCGGTCTTCTATCACCGCACAACCGGTGAGGTGCTGCTGAATGAGGCCACCCTCAGCCACATCCAGGGTCTGATTGCCGAGCACGGCGGCGACGTGTGGTGGCAGCGCGATGAAGCCGGGCTGCTGCCGGCGGACTACGCCGCCGAGGCCGCGCAATGGCGCAAAGGCACCGACACAATGGACGTGTGGTTCGATTCCGGCTCCTCCTGGGCCGGCGTACTGGGCGGACTGGCCGGCGCCAACGGTGCGGGTGGCGAGAGCCGTGCCCCCGAACTCCACTACCCCGCCGACCTCTACCTGGAAGGCAGCGATCAGCACCGCGGCTGGTTCCAGAGCAGCCTGCTCACCTCGGTAGCCGTCAACGGTCATGCCCCCTACAGGCGGGTGCTCACCCACGGCTTCACCCTCGATGAGAAGGGCCGCAAGATGAGCAAATCCCTCGGCAACGTGGTCGACCCGGCGGTGCTGGTGGAGGGCGGAAAAAACGAAAAGCAGGAGCCCGCCTATGGCGCTGATGTGTTGCGCCTCTGGGTGAGCTCGGTCGACTACTCCGCCGATGTTCCCCTGGGGCCGGGGATCGTGAAGCAACTGGCCGACGTCTACCGCAAGGTGCGCAACACCGCCCGCTACCTGCTGGGCAACCTGCACGATTTCGATCCCCGGCCGGCCAGCGACGGCGGCGACGCCATCGCCTACGGCGAGCTACCGCTGCTCGATCAATGGATGCTGCAGCGCACCGCCGCCCTGATCGACAGCGTGACGGTCGACTTCGAGCGCTTCGAGTTCTACCGCTTCTTCCAGGCTCTGCAGAACTTCTGCGTGGTCGACCTCTCCAACGTCTACCTCGACATCGCCAAGGACCGGCTCTACGTGAGCGGTGCTGGCGACTTCCGCCGCCGCAGCTGCCAGACGGTGCTGAGCCTGGTGGTGGAGCGGCTAGCCGGCCTGATCGCGCCGGTGCTCTGCCACATGGCGGAAGACATCTGGCAGAACCTCCCTTACCCGGTGGCGGAGGCCTCGGTGTTCGAGCGGGGCTGGCCCACGGCGCCGGCGGAGTGGCGCCGGCCCGTGCTCGAGACCCCGATGGCGGCGATCCTGGAGCTGCGGGCCCTGGTGAACCGCCAGCTGGAGAGCTGCCGCGCCGGTGGCCAGCTCGGCGCCTCGCTCGAGGCCCAGGTGCAGCTGGAGCTGGCGGAGGGTGATGCGGCGGCAGCGGCCAGTGAGGCCCTGCGCTGGCTGGGCGGCTCGCGCCACCCCAACGTCGATAACCTGGGTGACTGGCTGCTGGTGTCGGCCCTGCGGCAGGACGGGCCCGCCCCGGCCGGGGTGCTGGCCGAAGCCAGCGAGGGGGGCATCACGGTGCGGATCGCCCGGGCCGAGGGCCAGAAGTGCGAGCGGTGCTGGCATTACGAAGGGGACATCGGCAGCCACAGCTCCCACCCCAGCCTCTGCGGCCGCTGCGTGGCCGTCCTGGAGCGCTGAGAGGCCTCCTTCGGCATTGCCGGCTCCTGGAGCACCATGGAGACAAGCTGAGCCCCCTCTGCGACCACGGGCCGGAGTTGCTCGCCGGCCCGATCCCAGGGACGTGGCCCCTGATCCCAGACAGGGGGCCTTTACCCGGACCCGAGGGGAGCTTTGTTCAGGCCGTGGGGCCCTGGCTCCAGGCGGTTGGATCGAGAAACAGCTCCGGAGGAGCCGGACCTACCAGCACCTGCTCCGCCTCAGGGTTGAGAGGCCCTGCGAGCAGCTCGGCGGTATCGAGCAGCACGCCGGGCGGCACCACGCTCTGATCGGGATCGAAGGCGGTGGGGTGGGTGGTGCTGCTGGAAAAACCACGGAAAATCAGCAGCTCAAACAGCTCCCCCTCCAGGCGACCGCGCAACCGCAACACGCGCTGCGGCCGCTCGCGGCTCAGGGCTTCGAACCGAGCCATCCAGCCGGGATCCTTCACAGCTCTGAGCATCGCGCTGCCTCCCGGCTCAGAACTCACCGGCCACCCGACCCTGGCGCGGCAGACGCACCAGCAGCCACTGCAGCAGACCCACCACAAAAGCCACCAGGCCCAGATAGCCGATGAAAGCGGCCACAGCTGGAGTCCACTCGCCGCCGAACACGAAATCGAAGAGGCGCTCCACAACGGCGTGCAGGGCCTGGGGAGGGCGCAGCCAGGCATCACAGCGGGCCTGGGCCATGGCTGTGGGGTTGGTGCACCCCAGGGCTGTGGCACTGAACAGCGCCCCCGCCCCAGCCCAGAAGCTCAATCCCCAGCGCCAGATGCGCAGGGTCAGGGGCAGGGGCCGCCAGGGGGGGAGATCAGCCAGCTCCTCGTTGAGGTCGACCCAGAACCACACACTGAGCACCAGCAGCAGTTGGGCCACGGGAGACAGCACGAAGCCCAGCGGTCGGCGATCGGAGAGCAGCAGGGTGGTGATCAGTAGCAGGCTGGCCACCTTCCAGTACAGGCTGAGCAGCCGCACCAGCGCCCCCTCCCGCCGCACGAGCGCCCACACCAGCAGCACCAGGGGCAGGCCCACCGCGAACAGCACCGCCAGCCGATAGTCGAGCCACACCAGGGAGCGGTACAGCGGGTCCGGCACGGCAACGGTTCGGTAAGGCGCCATTATCGACAGCCCCCCGGCGGCGATAGGGTCCCGCCATGGCTGCTGTCTCCCTGCCCAACTGGCTGAAGCGCTTCCGGCCGAAGCACCAGGCAGGGCCCTGGTGCAGCACGGCCCTGGCCACCGACCCGTCCCTGCAGCAGGCTGTCGAGGCGATTCAGACCCAGTTGCGGGGGTGTGGCGACGCCGACCTGGCGCTGGTTTTCGCCTCGGCCAGCTACGCCAGTGACCTGCCGCGCCTGCTGCCCCTGCTGCGGCAGAAACTGCGTGCCCACCACTGGCTCGGCTGCCTGGGCGGCGGCGTCGTGGGCACAGGTGGCGACGGCATCGCCCATGAACTCGAACAGGAGCCGGGACTGAGCGTCACCCTGCTGCGGCTGCCGGGCGCCCGGCTGCAGCCCTTCGCCATCGACACCGCCAGCCTGCCCGATCTGGACGGGCCCGCCGAACCCTGGCTGGATCTGCTGACCCCCGCAGCGACCAGCGGCCCACCCTCCAGCCATGCCGGATCCGGGCCAGCATCGCCAGGCCCCAGCTCCATGCTGCTGTTGCTGGATCCCACCTGTCCGGCGATCAACGACCTGATCAGTGGCCTCGACTACGCCTGTCCCGAGGCCGTGAAGGTGGGCGGGATCGCCGGACAGCACAGTTCCCCCCATGGTTCGCTGTTGTTCGGAGACGGGGTGTGCCGGGGAGCCATCGGCTGCCTGATCGAGGGAGACTGGGCACTGGAACCGGTGGTGGCCCAGGGCTGCCGTCCGATCGGCCCGGTACTGGAAGTGGAGCAAGCCCAGCGCAACGTGGTACTTGCGGTGAGCGAGGGCGGGCGTCAACGTCACAGTCCGGTGGCGGCCCTGCAGGCGATCCTGAGCCGGCTCACTCCCCAGGAGCGGGAACTGGTCAAGCACTCCCTGTTCCTGGGCGTGGGCCACAGCAACTTCCGGCTCGAGGCCGACGGCGAGATCGACAGCCCGGCCTTCCTGGTTCGCAACCTGATCGGCGTGGACCCCCGCAATGGCGCCGTTGCGGTGGCTGAGCGCATGCGGGTGGGGCAGCAAGTCCAGTTCCAGCTGCGGGATGGCGAGGCCTCACGCCAGGAACTGCGCCAGCTGCTGCAGCGCCAGCAGGCCCGCTCCACCACCCCGCTGGCGTTGCTGCTGTTCGCCTGTCTGGGTCGCGGCAAAGGGCTCTACGGACACAGTGACGGCGATGTGACGGTGGCCCGGGAGGTGTTCGGTGCTCTGCCCGTGGCCGGAGCCTTCTGCAACGGCGAGATCGGGCCGATCGGCGGCACCACCCACCTCCATGGCTACACCGCCAGCTGGGGAATCCTGGTGCGGCGTCTGACCCCACCGCTGCCGGCACGCTGATGGTGCGGCAGCACGTCAATCCGCTGAGCCGGTTCTACCAGCTGCCGCGGCCCCTGCCCCCGCTGGAGGAGCTGTTTGCCGAGCCCTCCCTTCCCCTGCATATCGACATCGGCTGCGCCCGCGGCCGCTTCCTGCTGGCGCTGGCCCAGCACCAGGAGGGCTGGAATCACCTGGGCCTGGAGATCCGGCGGCCGCTGGTGGCCGCTGCGGAAGAGGAACGCCAGGAGCTGGAGCTCACCAACCTCCACTTTCTCTTCGCCAACGCCAACGTGAGCCTGCCGCCCTGGCTGGCGTCCCTGCCGCCTGGCCGCCTGGCCCTGGTCACCATCCAGTTCCCCGACCCCTGGTTCAAGAAGAAACACCACACGCGACGGGTGCTGCAACCCGAACTGCTCGACGCCCTGGCCGGCGCCCTGGCCCCGGGGCAGCAACTCGTTGCCCAGAGCGATGTGCTCGACGTGATCGCGCCCATGGTGGAGCTGGTCGAAGCCGACCCC
>JBEDAU010000094.1:0-3693 GCA_041177605.1 Cyanobacteriota bacterium
GGGGCCGGAGAGGCCAGCACGAGCAACGGAACCAGCAGGATGGAGGCCACGCACCAGCGACGGCGCCAGAGACCGCTCATGGCCGGGGTCTGCCGACAACAACCTGAACCCAGTCAATCGCCTCCAGGGGGGCACTGAGCTGGACCAGGGCTTCGGTGGCCGGGCTGGCCCGCTCGTCCACAGCCTGGATCACACCGACGGTGACATTCGGCGGCACCAGGGTGCTGGCTGGAGACGTGGTCACCACATCGCCGGGACGGACACCCGGATCCTTGTCGATGAAGCGCAACACCGGGCGGTTGGTACCGGTGCCCACCAACAGGCCATGGCGCTGGGTGCGCGCCACCCAGACGCCAACGCGGCTGGCGCTATCGGTGAGCAGGGTGACACTGGCCGTGGTGGGACTCACATGGCTCACCAGGCCGATCAGGCCGCCGGGGCCCAGCACAGACGCACCGGCCTGGATGTCCTGCAACGCTCCTGCTCCGATCAACACCTGCTGCCACCAACCGCCGGGCTGGCGGGAGATCACCGGGGCAGCCACAACGGCGGGAGAGCGCTGCTGCAGCTGCAGCAGCTGGCGCAGGCGCTGATTGTCCAGCTCCAGGGTCTGCAGACGCACCTGGTTGTCGAGCCGCTGCGCCGCACGCAGCCACTCGCTCTGGGCCGTACCCGGCCAGAACGGGCGGGTGATCAACGCGTAGGCATCGGTGAGGAAGGCTCCCTTGCTCAGGCGCACCACCAACAGAGTGGCCAGCAGTGCCAGCCACGTGGAACTGCTGAGCAGAGAAAGGAAGCGGGGCCGCCGCGAGGCTCCACGGGAACGCCGCGGAAGTCCCGTCCTGGACACGCTCAAAGGGTCTGACGAATCACTTCAGGGGTATCAAGGACGCGCTTCATGCGCTCGTAATCCTCCAGGACCATCCCGCAGCCATTGACCACGCAGCGCAGGGGATCATCGGCAACCAGCGAGAGAATGCCGATCTCCTCGCTGATCAACTCACTGATTCCACGCACCAGGGCTCCACCCCCTGCCAGCATGATGCCGCGATCCATGATGTCGGCCGCGAGCTCGGGAGGGGTGCGCTCCAGAGTGCGCTTGACGGAGTCGACGATGACCTTGAGGGGCTCCACCATGGCCTCCCGGATTTCGCCCCCCTGCACATTGATGGTGCGGGGCAGGCCAGTGGCCATGAACATGCCGCGGACCTCCATGGAGGTCTCGTCGTGGTCGTCGTCCGGGAAGGCCGAGCCGATGCGGATCTTGATGTCCTCGGCGGTGCGCTCACCCACCACCAGGTTGTGCACCTTCTTGAGGTAGAGGGCAATGGCCTCATTCAGCTCGTCGCCGGCGACGCGCACAGACTCGTTGAGCACGGTGCCGCCGTAGCTCAGCACCGCCACCTCGGTGGTGCCACCGCCGATGTCAACCACCATGGTGCCGACGGGCTCCGTCACGGGCAGGCCGGCGCCGATGGCGGCCGCCACGGGCTCGTCGATCAGCCGCACCTCGCGGGCGCTGGTGAGGCCCGCTTCCCGCACGGCCCTGCGCTCGATGTCGGTCACACCACTGGGGATGCCGATCACCACCCGGTCGGCCACCACACTGCGACCCTCGTTACCCCGCTGGATGAACGACTTGATCATCTGCTCGGCGGCGTCGAAATCGGCGATCACGCCATCGCGCAGCGGCCGAACCGTACGAATGGTGCTGGGGGTGCGGCCCAGCATCAGCTTGGCCTCCTCCCCCACCGCCAGGCAGGCATTGCTCTCGACATCCAGGGCCACCACGGAGGGCTCCTGCAGCACAATGCCCCTGCCGGAGGCGTAAATCAGAGTGTTGGCCGTCCCCAAGTCAATTCCGATGTCGCGGGAAGGTTGGAATCGTCGGAAGAACACGAAATCGGGGCCGGCAAGGCCCAGATCATAGAGGGGATGTGACAGACGGCCCCAGGGGTGGAACTGATCTGGAGTGGCGCCCCGAGGGGGTGCCGCATCATTGATCCAACAGCAAGGAGACACGCCATGGGCGTCAATTCCGTCACCCTCGTCGGCCGGGCCGGCCGCGATCCCGAAGTGCGCTACTTCGAATCGGGCAGCGTGGTGGCCAACCTCACCCTGGCGGTGAACCGGCGCAGCCGCGACGACGAACCCGACTGGTTCAACCTGGAGATCTGGGGCAAACAGGCCCAGGTGGCCGCCGATTACGTCCGCAAGGGCTCCCTGCTGGGCATCATCGGCAGCTTCAAACTGGATCGCTGGACCGACCGGGCCACCGGCGAAGAGCGCAGCAAGCCGGTGATCCGCGTCGACCGGCTGGAGTTGCTCGGCTCCAAGCGCGACGGCGAAGCCATGGCCGCGGGCTTCGGTGGTGGTGAACCCAGCGAGGAAGAGGTGCCGTTCTGAGTTCCGGAGCCTGGCGGCCCCGGTCGCCTGTCCGAGCAGAGCTTGCGGATGGTGCAGATCCCCTGCACCATCCGCTGGCCGAGCTGAAGGCTGCGGGAGTCTTCAGTAGCGGTAGTGGTCCAGCTTGTAGGGCCCTTCCACCGGCACATTGATGTAGGCGGCCTGCTCGGGGGTGAGCTCGGTGAGCCTGGCGCCGATCTTCTCGAGGTGCAGACGAGCCACCATCTCATCGAGGTGCTTGGGCAGCACATACACCTGCTGGGCGTACTGCTCACCCTTGGTGAACAGCTCGATCTGGGCCAGCACCTGGTTGGTGAAGGAGTTGCTCATCACGAAGCTGGGGTGGCCGGTGGCGCAGCCCAGGTTCACCAGACGACCCTCGGCGAGCAGCAGGATCTTGTTGCCGCTGGGCAGCGTGATGTGATCCACCTGGGGCTTGATGTTGTCCCAGGGGTACTGCTTGAGCGACGCCACATCGATCTCGTTGTCGAAGTGGCCGATGTTGCACACGATCGCCTGATCCTTCATCTGGATCAGGTGCTCGTGGCGGATCACCTGGAAGTTACCGGTGGCGGTCACAAAGATGTCCACATCGCGCACCACGTCGTCGAGACGCACGACGCGGTAGCCCTCCATGGCGGCCTGCAGGGCGCAGATCGGATCGATCTCAGCAATCATCACAGTGGCCCCGAGGCCACGCAGCGACTGGGCTGAACCCTTGCCCACATCGCCGTAGCCCAGCACCAGGGCCACCTTGCCGGCCACCATCACGTCGGTGGCGCGCTTGATGCTGTCCACCAGCGATTCGCGGCAGCCGTAGAGGTTGTCGAACTTGCTCTTCGTCACCGAGTCGTTGACGTTGATCGCCGGGAAGGGCAGCTCACCGCTCTTCTGCAGCTGATAGAGACGGGCCACACCCGTAGTGGTTTCTTCCGTCACGCCCTGGATCTGGGCCTTGATGCGGGAGTAGAAGCCGGGCTGAGCAGCGAGCTTCTGACGGATGCTGTTGAAGAGGGCGGTCTCCTCGTCGTTGGAGGGGTTGTCGAGCACCGAGGGATCGCTCTCGGCCTTGGTGCCCAGCATCACCAGGCCGGTGGCATCGCCACCGTCGTCGAGGATCATGTTGGGCGTACCGCCATCGCCCCACTCGAGGATGCGGTGGGTGAAGGCCCAGTACTCATCCAGGGTTTCGCCCTTGTAGGCGAACACAGGAATGCCAGCGGCAGCGATGGCGGCAGCGGCGTGATCCTGGGTGGAGAAGATGTTGCAGCTGGCCCAGCGCACCTC
>JBEDAU010000095.1:0-4010 GCA_041177605.1 Cyanobacteriota bacterium
GCCGCCGACTTCGTGGCCAAGACCAAGGTCGACGCCCTGGCGATCGCCATCGGCACCAGCCACGGCGCCTACAAGTTCACCCGCAAGCCCACCGGCGAAGTGCTGGCCATCAGCCGCATCGCCGAGATCCACAAGGCCATTCCCAACACCCACCTGGTGATGCACGGCTCCTCCTCGGTGCCCCAGGAATGGCTGGACATGATCAACAAGTTCGGCGGTGCCATCCCCGAGACCTACGGCGTGCCCGTGGAGGAGATCCAGGAAGGCATCCGCAACGGCGTGCGCAAGGTGAACATCGACACCGACAACCGCCTCGCCTTCACCGCCGCCATCCGTGAAGCGGCCGCCAAGGATCCCGCCAACTTCGACCCCCGTCACTTCAACAAGCCCGCCCGGGCCTACATGAAGCAGGTCTGCCTGGATCGTTACCAGCAGTTCTGGTGCGCCGGTAATGCCAGCAAGATCAAGCAGCGCGACATCAACTACTACGCCGGTCTGTACGCCAAGGGCGAACTCGACCCCAAGACGGCTGTGGCCGCCTGATCACGGCCCGATCCCTGCCCAGCAGCAGGGAGGGAGTGTTGATCTCTGCCAGGGGCCCCGATGGGGCCCCTTTTTGATGCCATCCGCGCTGGCGGTGCTAGGGCAGGCTGGCCGGCAGGGAGCGCGAGGGATCCAGCAGGGCCTCGAGGCCCTGCTCCAGGCTGGTGCCCATGGCAATGCGCGTGCCATCGCTCACCACCACCCGGGCCAGGGTGGGCAGCCCGCCCTGACGGGCCCTCAGGTACACCGGCTCCACGTAGAGCAGGGCCTGCCCAACCGGTACCACCAGCAGGTTGCCCTGCACCACCTCCGAACCGGAGCGGTCCCAGAGGCCGAACTGCTGGCTGATCTGCGGGTTCTGGTTGATCAGGGCCGTGATCTGTTCGGGGCCGAAGATCGGGGTCTGGGTGGGGAAGCGGAGCAGCACCAGTTCCCCGTAGTGGGGCGCATCGCTGCGGGCCGCCAGCCAGGCCGCCAGGTTGGGGCGGGCCAGGGGGGTGAGCGGCTGCAGCAGCAGGAATTCCGGTGGCAGGGACGGGGCCAGCTGGGCAGAGATGTGGTAGGGCCTGACGGGCACCTGGCTGCGGCCATAGAGCTCCTTGGGCACCTGCCACACGTCGTCGCCGCTGTAGAACACGCGCGGGTCGGTCACGTGGTAACGGAGCAGCTGGCGGGTCTGCTGCTCGAACTGCCAGAGGGGATAGCGGATGTGGGCCTGCAGCGCCCTGGGCATGGCGCCCAGCGGCTGGAACAGGTCTGGGAACAGGCGCTGCCAGCCCCGGATCAGCGGGTCGCGCGGTTCCGCCACGTAGAGGGCCATCCTGCCGCTGTAGGCATCCACGACCGCCTTGACGGCGTTGCGCAGGTAGCGCACATCGGGATTGCCCGGCACCGGGGCGCTGTAGGGATAGGTGCGGCTGGTGGTGAATCCCTCCACGATCCAGAACTGATGCTGCCCCGCCGGGAAGGGACTGGGCCCCTGGAGTTGCACCGACACCAGGTAGGGCTCTCCCTCGACCCGCAGGAAGGGAGCCACGCGCCGGAGGCCGGCGCGCACCTCTCGCCGCAGCAACAGGCGGGTGGAGGGCGTCAGCGAGCCCTGCACCAGCAGCTTGGGTTCTTGCAGGTAGATCGAGGCCGCCAGCCGGGCCCAGATCGTGCGCAGCGGCACCCCGCCGGCGCCGCTGTAGTGGGTGTAGACGTTTTCATCCCCCTGGGGGTAATCAAATTCGGGCACCTTGGTGGGCGCCAGGGCATAGGGGGATGGCAGGGCGCCGAAGTAGAGGCTGGGCTTGCCGATCGGAATGGCGGCGCGCACTTCGGCCTCGCTGATGCCCAGGTGCCGGTTGCCCTGCACCCGGGTGGAGGCGCCCAGGTCGCTGATGAAGAAGTCGGGGAGGCCATCGGGCCCGGCGGTGTTCACCGGCGACACGGTGAAGCCGTAGCCGTGGGTGAACACCAGATGGCGATTGAGCCAGGTACGCGCCGAGAGCGGCAGCGAGGCCTGGTCGAGCTCCCGCGCCGTGATGATCACCTGCTGGCGCCCCAGCCCACCGGCCTCGCTGAGGGCATAGCGATCCACCGCGGCACCCGAGAAGCGGTAGTACACCCGCAGCTGTTGCAGCTGACGATTGGTGGCGAGCAGGGGCTGGCTGTCCCAGAGGCGGATGTTGCGCAGGGTGGCGGCGCTGGCCTGCAGGTCGGCCCGGGTGATCCTGGGCCGGGGATTGACGTTGCGGCTGCTGATCCGATCGAGCTGGAAGGCGGCGCGGGTGGCGGCGATCGAGCGGGCCAGGTAAGGGCTCTCCCGCTGCAGCTCCCGCGGCCGCACCATCAGCAACTGCAGCACGGGCGTGAGCAGCAGCTCCAGCAGCGGCACCAGGGCAAACAGCAGGGAGCCGACCAGCAGCCATGGCTCCCGGCGGCCGGGCCGCCAGGGCAGCACCAAAACAAGGGCAGAGCCCAGGGCCGCCACGGCCGCCAGGGTGCGCAGGGGCAGCACCAGGTGCACATCGAGCCAGCCGGCGCCGGGCACGCTGCCGGCCGTGCTCATCAACAACTGGTGGCGGCCGAGCCAGAACGCACAGGCCAGCAGCAGGCCCACCAGGGCCAGGGACTGGCGCAGGGCCTGGAGCTCGGCCGGGGAGAAGCCGTGGAAACGGCCATCACTGGGTTGAGGGGGCCGAGCCAGGACGCCCCAGAGGCCTGCCCCCAGGTGCTGAATCAGCAGGGCCAGGGCGAGGGTGAGGGCCAGGGCCAGGGCCGGGAAGCGGGCCAGGCCGAAGCTCACATCGGCGCCGAGCAGGGGCTCCCGGATTCCGCTCTCCGGCACCAGCCACGCCTCACTCCACACCCCCCAGCTGCGGGCCAGCACGGCCGCCGCCGCCACCCCGGCCAGGGCGGAGACGGCCCTGGCCGCTCGGAAGGGCCAGAGCAGCAGGGCGGCGGCCAAGGGGATCGCCAGCGGCAGCAGGGCCAGCCAGGGGAGATCGACAAGGGCAACCAGGCCATGCAGGCGCCTGGGGTCGAAGGGATTGAGCACCAGGCGCTGGGCCAGCCGCAGCAGCAGCAGCAGCGGCAGCACCTGGAGGCCTGCCGCCAGCAGCAGGCCAGCCGCATAGGGCCTGGGCGCCAGGGCAAACCGCAGCGAAGCCCCCCGGGCAGGCCTGGACCAGAACCAGCCGAGCCAGCCCTGGAGGGCCAGGGCCAGCAACAGCCCGCAGCCTGAGCCGCCCAGCTGCAGCAGCCAGCGCGTCAGCAGCACGCCAGACCAGCCGAACTGGCTGAACCACTGCCACTCGACCCACAGCCTGGCGACCAGCACCACGGCGAGGACCAGCAGCAGGGCGCCTGCGAGCCCCGCCACCAGCAACCGGAATAGTCGGGCGGGCGGACGCCTCACGATCGGAGCAGCGACGGGCCAGACCTCAGGCAGAGGCTAGGCACGGGGGGAGCCCAGGCAAGCCGCAGTTTAACCCGACCAATGTTATCGGCTTTTATTCAGGCTGTCCGGCGGCGCTGTTAGCGTTTCGCCCACTGCTTCGGCTACCGCCAGGTGAGATCGTGACCGCCACCCTCTCCCGTTCCAGCGTTTCCGGCCCCACCTTCACCGGCCTGCGCTGCAAGGAATGCGGCCACGCCTATGAGGCCGGCGCCCGCCACGTCTGCGAAGACGTCTGCTTCGGCCCGCTGGAGGTGGTCTACGACTACGAGGCGATCAAGCAGCGCGTCAGCCGCGCCACGATCGAGGCCGGCCCCGCCTCGATCTGGCGCTACCGCGAATTCCTGCCGATCGAAGGGGACCCGATCGATGTGGGCACCGGGTTCACACCCCTGCTCAAGGCCGACAACCTGGCCAGGCGCCTGGGCCTGAAGAGCCTCTACATCAAGAACGACGGCGTCAACATGCCGACGCTCTCGTTCAAGGACCGGGTGGTGAGCGTGGCCCTCACCCGCGCCCGCGAGCT
>JBEDAU010000096.1:0-6885 GCA_041177605.1 Cyanobacteriota bacterium
ACCACACCTTACTTTCGCTTCTGCATAGGCCTAGATGGCGACAATAATTGCACACGCACAGTTATCAATGGAAATGCCGCAGCCACAAATCTACCCAGCCACTGCAAGATTTCCCCTCCCCCCCCAAATGGGGACGGAGCCCTCCACTGCGTCGTGTCCCGCCTTGACTTGGGCTCTGGAAGCAATATTCTTCAATTTGCGAGCGGCATTCTCCCCACTGGCTCAACAACACCAATCCCCAAGCCAATTAGAATTTATTTCGCATCCCCATCAAGCAGCAGCACTGATTTTCTCATCAATCAAGGCGGGAGCACAATGGTTGAACATTGCGCCGTGGCCACAGCAGACCTTCCCAATAACTCCACAGACCTAAACGATGCACGCGTACAGCGCTGCAGAGGCCTTAATACACCCTACAAAGAAAAGGTAACCCAGCTGTCAATGTTCGGATGCAACACAGGGTCAAGCTATTATGGCCAGGCATGCGGGCCACAATACTTCAAACTCCAGGGCAATGCATCAAGCCTAGGCTATTTCAGCTTCTTCCCCAATGGCAACATTGAACTGCAGGGCAATGCCGATGTCGAAGGAGTGATCTGGACAAATAATGTAAGCTCTACTGGGTCTGGCGATTTCATTGTCCCCGCTTCCGGAGTGTCGGAGGCCTTTGAACTGATGGGCATCAACTCCGGCCCCAGCAACGACTGCTCCACGAGCGTCTACGGCAGCTGCCCGGCGACCTGGCAACCCAAGTGGGATTTCGTGGCCCGCAGTGTGCGGCGCTTCAGCTTCAAATCCGGCTGAGCCCCCGATGGCTTTCCGCATGGCGGCCAAACAGCCCCGTCAGCAGATATTCCCTCAGCACCCGCAGTCCGGCTTCAGCCTTGTGGAGGTGCTGGTGGCCGCTGCATTGCTGGCAATCAGCGCCTCGGCGGCAGTCACGCTGTTTTCCACTTCCCAGGTGATGTTCAGCCAGGGGAAAGAGAGGGATGACGACCAGAACGCCATCAATGCCGATCTGGCCGAGATCGAGCGGCGTAATCGCCGTTTCACCTGCCTGGAGGGCAGCTGCACCCTCAGCGGCAGCGATCCCAACGAAGACCAGTACACCCCAGCCCATCCCGGCGTGGTGCCGCCCGGTGCCACCTTCGATGCCCAGGTGGAGCAGTTTGCCAACCTCTGCGTGCAGCCGGCAGGTAGAGCCAGCGGTTTGCTGGAAGCCTTCAAGACCTCGGCCCTGGACACCTTGCCGGCCATGACCCGACGGCTGACTCGCAGCTACGACATCACCACAGCCAGCAGCGACACCCCCGCCACGCCCCATGCCTACGTGGTGCGCTACAGCAAGGACGGCCAGGTGCTGCGCCGGGTACGACTGGTACCCACCGTGGCAGGCTGGTGTCCATGAGCCGTTCCGGCAGGGAGTCCGCTGGCTTCTCGCTGGTCGAGATGGTGGTGGCGGTGACGATCATCAGCATCGCCGTATCGATGACCCTGGCGATCAATGCCCGGCTGATGCGCCGGGAACAGCTCAATGCCACCGCGGTGGGGCTTGCCGGCTGGCTGGAGGAGGTGCGCCGCGCCGCCCTCAAGGGCAACCCCTGCAGCGTCACCATCCCCGCCACCAGTGGCACCGGCATCGGCACCAACCTGGCAACTGCCGTGGAAGTGCCCCTCAACGGAGCCGCTGCGCGCCCGGAGCGCTGCCAGGCCAACAGCCCGTTCACCGTGCCCAGCGCGCTCAATACCTACCGGGTGGCGGTGAGTCCGGCCCAGAGCTTCACCTTCGGCGCCCTTGGCACCGTGAACCCCAGCACCGACAAGGAGATGGTGCTCAGCCTGCTCAATCCAGCCGGCCAGGTGGAACTGCGGCGCTGCGTCCGCCTGCGCGGCATGCTCGGCTTCCTGGAGGTGGGCAACCACACCGGCAGCACCTGCAACTACCCCAGCCGGTACTGAGATGCCAACAGCCCGCGGCCGGACCAGCCCACTCCAGCGAACAGGGGGTGCTGCTGGCGGCCAGGGCTTCGGGCTGGTGGAGCTGCTGGTGGCGTCCGTGATCGGCAGCCTGGTGGTGGTGGCCGCCGCAACGGTGCTGGGGCCCCACCTGCGCCTCAACCAGCGCATGGAGGGCTACACCCGTCTGCAGGACCGCTGGATGCGGGTGGCCTTTCTGCTCGACACCGAAATCCAGAAAGCCAGCTCAATCAGCGTGGGCACCAACTCGCTCACCCTCACCGTGCCCGTAAGCGGTGGCTCCCTACCCAGCACGATCATCTATTACCAGCAGGGCACCACACTCCTGCGCAGCGGCCCGACGATCGACGACAACGGCAACCTCCAACCTGCTTCACCCACCACCGGCGTGGTGGTGGTGGATGGGGTGGCGGCCGGCGGGTTCCAGCCCCAGCTGAAGACGGCCAACAGCGGCCTGACCCTCGACTACGCCATCAACCTGTTCGATCCCAACTCCGACGCCACCTACAACGGTCGCGGCAGCGTGGCCCGGGGCCGGGCCGACTGCCGGAGCTTGGAGACCGACACCTTGGGCCAGAACACATGCCTGTGACCACACGGCCAGGCCTGAGCCCCCTCACAGCCGCGCCGCCATCACGGCCCGGGCGCTGACGTCCCCTTGCAGGCTCACCGCCAGCAGCCCCGCGCTGGTCTGCTCCGCCCTGGCGCCGCCGCGCACCAGCCCATCGAGCACCACCCGGTTCTGGGCCTGGCCGGAACTCGGCTCGCCGTGCAGCCCGAAGGCCGGCCCACAGCGCATCAACACCTGGCCGCGCCAGATCGCGCTCGGCGCCGCACCGGCCGTGTAGGTGATCACACCGGCCGGGCCCTCCAGGTGCAGCAGCACTGCCCGGCCCGACAGGCCGCAGGCGCTGGCCACTTCCCCGGTGCCCCCCAGCACGACGGTGCTGGCACGGGCCACATCGGCGCGCAGCAGGGCCAGCGCCCGTGTGGCCATCTGGCGCTCCTGCAGCCGCTGCCCGAGCCGCTGGCTGCCGCGCGCCTCCGCCAGCAGACCCTGCAGGGCCGCCCCCGCCACCAGCAGGCCCGTGCACAGCGCCAGCAGCAGTTCCGGCAGGGTGAAGCCGCCCGCCACCCCGGCCCGGCCGACGTCAGCGCGGCCCACAGCTGCCCTCCCGCCACTGGCCCACACGGGTGATCCCCAGCGGCAGCCCCACCACCACACAGCGCCGCAGCGGCGTGCCCGCCGCCGCCAGCACCACCGTGCCGCCGTCGAGCACCAGTCCATTGCTGCTGAAGCGAACCGCGGCCGGCAGGTTGTGATGCAGCTCCAGGGCGGCGCCCCCCACCGCTTCCTGCAGGGGGAGATCGCCTGCCAGGCAGCCCGGCAGGTCGCCGCCCACCGGGGCCTGCCAGCCCGCCGGAGTGAGCGCCAGAGCGCAGGGCATTCCCTGCCGCTCGGCCTGCTGGCGCCCCTGCTCCAGCCCCGCCAGCACCCGCCGGCTGGCGGCCTCCAGCCGCTGCTCGGCCAGCCAGCGCTGGCCGCTGCCCAGACCCAGGCTACCCAGCAGGGCCAGCACCGTCACCGCCAGCAGCAGCTCCGGCAGCGACAGGCCCGCCTCGCGCGGGTTCCCTTCAGACCGTGGGGCCATCACCGGCAGCCTCCTGGAGGGGATCGGTCTGGTGCAGTGGATCCGTCTGGGAGACAGGCTCGGGGGGTGCCACCGGAGCCGGTGGCGGGGCACACAGGCCCAGGGCCGCCGCATCCATCCAGCGCTGCCGCGGCGGCAGCGGCTCGGCCTGCAGCTTCAACCACACCCCAGCGGCCAGCGGCTCCACCTGGCGCTGCAGGCCGCTGGGCAGCGGCGCCTGCTCCAGCTCGCCCCGCATCCAGGCCACCGCCTGCTGGCAGTCGGCCGGGGCCACGGCCCCCAGCGGCGCCCGTAGCCGGGCTTCGGCGGCCAGCAGGGCCCCATCCAGCTCCACCAGCAGCGCCTGGCGTTGCTCCGCCGTGCGGCTGGCGGCGGCACTCGCGGCCCAGATCTGCAGCGAGCCACTGCTGGCACAGGCCAGCACCACGGCGGCCGCCAGCACTTCGGCGAAGCTCATGCCGCCCCTCCTGCCGCGGCCCGCAGCCCCAGCTCCCGCAGCTCCCCATCCACCAGCGCAAAGGCGGCCGTGGGCCCGCCCGCCTCCAGCGCCAGCCGCAGCTCAGCCCCGGCCGCGGTGGGCTGCCAGCTGAGCAGCCGGTAGCGGTGCTCGCCGATCACCCCCGCGCTGAGCTCCGCCGGCTGCACGCCATCCAGGCAGGCAGCGGCTGGCCAGGCGCCCAGGTCCTGCTCCAGCAGGCAGGGGTGGTGCCACTTCAGCCGGCCCACCAGGTGCTGGGCCGCCGAGGCCAGCAGGTCCTGCTGCTGGCGTTGCTGCAGCTCCAGCAGCAGCTGGCGCCGGGCCTGCAGCGATGCGGTCTGCAGCGACAGGCTGCTGAGCAACAGCATCAGCGCCGCCGTGCTCGAGAGGGGCAGCAGAAAGCCGGCGCTGTCAGCACGCCGGCGGCGCCGGGCCTGCAGGCAGAAGCGAGTCGCCATCGCCAGGGGAATCGAACGACTCCTTCAGGGTTCCCACAGTGGTGGAAGCCAGAGCGGTGGAAGCCAGAGCGGTGGAGCCCAGTGTGGCGCCAGCCACGGTGTCTCCACCCGCAGTGCCGGAACCCGCTGGCTGGGGGACTGGGGGTTGTGGCCTACCCGTTGAGGCCTACTGGTTGAGGCCTACTGGTTGAGCTTGAGCACCGCCATGAAGGCCTCCTGGGGTACATCCACCTTGCCCATCGCCTTCATGCGTTTCTTGCCCTTGGCCTGCTTCTGCAACAGCTTCTTCTTGCGGCTGATGTCGCCGCCGTAGCACTTGGCGAGCACGTCCTTGCGCATGGCGCTGATGCTCTCGCTGGCGATCACGCGGCTTCCGATGGCGGCCTGGATCGGAATCTTGAACTGTTGCCTGGGGATCAATTCCTTGAGCTTTTCCACCAGTCCCTTGCCCACGTTGTAGGCCTTGTCGCGGTGCACGATCGTGGTGAGCGGATCGGCCTTCTCGCCATTGATCAACACGTCGAGGCGCACCAGTTCGTTCTTGCGATAGCCGATCAGGTGGTATTCCATCGAGGCGTAGCCCTTGGTGCGGCTCTTCATCTGATCGAAGAAGTCGGTCACCACCTCCGCCAGCGGCATCTCGTAGTGCAGCGTGACCCGGTCGGTGGTGATGTATTTCATGTCGATGAATTCACCGCGCCGCTCCTGGCACAGCTCCATCAGGGTGCCGTTGTAGGTGTTAGGCGTGTAAATCTCCAGCTTCACGTAGGGCTCCTCGATCGATTCGCGCTTCTGCGGATCGGGCAACGTGGCCGGGTTATCCACCATCAGGGTGCTGCCATCGAGCATGTTCACCCGATAGATCACTGAGGGGGCGGTGACGATCAGATCGAGGTTGTATTCCCGCTCCAGCCGCTCCTGCACGATCTCCATGTGCAGCAGGCCGAGGAAACCGCAGCGGAAGCCGAAGCCCATGGCACTGCTGGTTTCCGGCTCGTATTTCAGCGCCGCATCGCTGAGCTGCAGCTTGTCGAGGGCGTCGCGCAGGTCGGGGTACTGGTCAGCGTCGGTGGGAAACAGGCCGCAGAACACCATCGGCTTGGCCTCGGTGTAGCCCGGCAGGGGCTCGGGGGCAGGGTTGGCCGCCAGGGTGATCGTGTCGCCCACGCGGGCGTCAGCCACCGCCTTGATCGAGGCCGCCAGATAACCCACCTCGCCGGCATGCAGGCTCTCCACCTGGCGCTGGTCGGGCGCCATCACGCCCACCTCGTCGAGTTCGTAGGTCTTGCCGCTGGCCATCAGCAGCACCTTGTCCTTTTTGCCCAGGGAGCCGCTGATCACCCGGAAATACACGATCACGCCCCGGTAGGGGTCGTAATAGGAGTCGAAGATCAGGGCCCGCAGCGGCTCCTCGGTGCGCTCCGGCGGCGGTGGAATGCGCTCCACCACCGCCTGCAGGATCTCCGGCACCCCCAGGCCCGTCTTGGCGGAGCAGGGAATGGCGTTGCTGCAATCCAGCCCGATGATCGCCTCGATCTCTTCGCTGATCCGCTCCGGATCGGCGCCGGGCAGGTCGATCTTGTTGAGCACCGGAATGATCTCCAGATCGTTCTCCAGCGCCAGATACACGTTGGCCAGGGTCTGGGCCTCCACCCCCTGGCTGGCATCCACCACCAGCAGGGCACCCTCACAGGCCTGCAGCGAGCGGCTCACCTCGTAGGAAAAGTCAACGTGGCCGGGGGTGTCGATCAGGTTGAGGATGTACGTCTCCCCGTCGGCCGCCCTGTACTCCATGCGGGCGGCCTGGAGCTTGATGGTGATGCCGCGCTCGCGCTCCAGCTCCATGTTGTCGAGGAACTGCTCCTGCATGTCGCGCGCGGCGACGGTGCCGGTGTCCTGCAGCAGCCGGTCGGCCAGGGTCGATTTGCCGTGGTCGATGTGGGCAATGATGCAGAAGTTGCGGATCCGGGAGGCGGGCACATCAGTCATGGGTGGATCCTAGGGAGCGGCAGCCGTCCGGCCGAGCGCCCGGGTGCGGGGAGCCGTCCGGCCGTGCGGCGGCGGGATTCCTAAGCTCCATTCAGCCCTGATGTGCCGCCATGACCACCGAGACCCCGGCCGCCACGCCCGCCACCCACCCCGCCGACAACGCCGACCCTCGGGCCCTGACGCTGGAGAACGTGGAGCGCACCCTCGATGAGCTGCGCCCCTACCTGATGGCCGACGGCGGCAACGTGGAAGTGGTGGAGATCGACGGCCCGATCGTGAAGGTGCGCCTGCAGGGCGCCTGCGGCTCCTGCCCCAGCAGCACCATGACCCT
>JBEDAU010000097.1:0-6772 GCA_041177605.1 Cyanobacteriota bacterium
TCATGGTGCTGCCGGCCTTTGGCCTGGTCAGCGAGATCCTGCCTGTACATGCCCGCAAACCACTGTTCGGCTACACCACCATGGTGTACTCGATCATGGGCATTGTGTTTCTCGGCTTGATTGTGTGGGCCCACCACATGTTCACCAGCGGCACCCCGCCCTGGATGCGTCTGTTTTTCACGATCGCCACCTCCTTTATTGCCGTGCCCACGGGCATCAAATTCTTCAACTGGCTGGCCACCCTCTGGGGCGGCAAGATCGCCCTGAACTCAGCCATGTTGTTTTCCTGCGGCTTCATCCTCAACTTCGTGTTTGGCGGCATCACTGGCATCACCCTGGCCCAGGTGCCCTTCGACATCCACGTTCACGACACTTATTACGTGGTGGGTCACTTCCACTACATCGTCTACGGAGGCACGGTGTTTGTGATCTTCGCCTCCCTGTACCACTGGTATCCCAAGTTCACCGGTCGGCTGCTGAATGAGGATCTGGGCCGGATGCACTTCCTGCTCACCTTCATCGGCTTCAACCTCTGCTTCCTGCCCCAGCACTGGCTCGGCCTCAACGGCATGCCGCGCCGCGTGGCCGAATACGACCCCACCTTCACCAGCCTCAATCAGGTGAGCAGCGTCGGCGCCCTGATCATGGCGATCAGCACCATCCCCCTGTTGGCGAACGTGGTGGTGACCGCCCTCAAGGGCCAGGTGGCAGGCGATAACCCCTGGAATGCCCTTACCCCTGAATGGCTCACCAGTTCGCCCCCACCGGTGGAGAACTGGAAGGGCGAAGCTCCCCTGGTCACCGAGCCCTATGGCTATGGCAAGCCCCAGGAGGTGACCCCATGACCAGCACCAGCACCCCGGCCGATTCCGGCACCCTGAACGCCGAAGGGACTACCCACCTGCCCGAACAGCACCACGATGCCCGCATGTTCGGCCTGGCCACCTTCCTGGTGGCCGATGGCATGACCTTCGCCGGCTTCTTCGCGGCCTACCTCACCTTCCGGGCCGTCAATCCGCTGCCGGAGGGCAGCAACTACGAGCTGGAGCTGGTGCTGCCCACCATCAACACCGTGCTGCTGGTGATCAGCAGCTTCACCTTCCACCGGGCCGGCAAGGAATGCCGTGCCAACCGGCTGGGGGCCAGCCGCGCCTGGCTGCTGGTCACCGGAGCCCTGGGGGCCGCTTTCCTGGCGGGCCAGATGGTGGAGTATTTCTCCCTGCCCTTCGGCCTCACCGACAACCTGTTTGCCAGCACCTTCTATGCCCTCACCGGCTTTCACGGCCTGCATGTGACCCTCGGGGCCATCTGCATCGCCATCGTGGCCCTGCAAACACGGCCCGGGGGGCCGATCACGGCCACCAGCCACTTCGGCCTCGAGGCAGCCGAGCTTTACTGGCACTTCGTAGACGGCATCTGGGTGGTGCTCTACGGGCTTCTCTATCTGCTCTAGTTCCGAAGTTGTAGCAAAGGCCCCTTGCAGGTCCGCGCTCCAGCGGGCCACAATCGGGCTGTTGTGCAACAGGCACCGGTGTGTGCCGCAGCTCCCATGGGCAGCAATGGTGAGATGTTGGTCGGCCAGGCCCTGTTGGATCGCGCCCGCTCCCTCAGCAACAGACCGGAGGATCAGATTGCCCGGGCCTGTGGTTACGTGGGTCCCAGTGGCAGGCTGCTGAAAAAGAGTTTCTACCGGGCCCTTGTAGAGGCCAAGGGTTACACCCTGCCCCACAGCGCCCCCAACCACCACGCCAGCAAGGGCAGGCAGGCGGAGTTCCGCACCCGCGTGCACGGCAACGGCAATCTGCTGATCGGCAATGCCTACACCCGACGCATGGGGCTGGAGCCGGGCCAGGAATTCAGGATCGAACTCCACCCGGAAACCGGATCGATCTGGCTGATTCCCCTGGACGAGGACCGGACGCCGGCCTGAGCCCGTGAGCCGGCAGCAACGCTGCCCCCGCCCGGCCCGCCGGCGCGTTCAACGCTCGTCGTGAAAACTGGCGCTGAAGATCAGCAGATCGGCGCCGCTGAACAGAAAGCTGATCCCCACCAGGATGCCGAGCACCTGCAGCAAGGCCGCCGCGGTCATCGAGAGGATCAGGGCCCCGAGCAGCACGGTCACCACGCCGTTCAGCAGGCCCCAGCCCCAGCCGCGGATGCGGCGGTGACTCAGGGCCACCGCGCTGGCCACCAGGCCCTCGAGCACAAACACGATGCCGATCGCCAGGGTGAGGGAGGTGACCGGCAGGGCTGCACGGGCCGCACCGGCTCCGAGCAGCTGAATCATCGCGATGCCGGCCACCAGAAACACGCTCGACACCACCAGGCGCCAGAACACCACCCAGCGGCCCAGCAGGCGCGAGCGCATCAGGTTGTTGATCCAACCCACTAGCCCCCCCACCAGAAACGCCACCGCCACCACCGCCGTGACCCACACCGAGGCCACCAGGGGAAACACCAGGGCCAGCACCCCCAGCACCAGCATCAGCACCCCTTCAAACAGGGTGAAGGCCCGCAGACTGGCGGGGCTGGCAACCCAGAGACGGTCGGGCACGGCGGCGGCGGCACGCTTCCCGCACCGTAGGCAGGGCCCGCCGGACCGTCAGCCCCAGCCGTGCTCGGCCAGCCAGGCCCGATCGAGATCCGCCGCCTCGCGCCTCCCCCCCCCGCCACCGACCAGCAGCCGCTCGGTGTACTTGGCCAGCAGGTCGGCCTCCAGGTTCACCACATCCCCCGGGCCGAGCTGATGCAGGGTGGTCTGGGCCCAGGTGTGGGGAATGACGGCGATCCAGAAGCGGCCGCCATCGGCGCTGCAGCCGGCCACCGTGAGGCTGATGCCATCCACGGCCACGCTGGCCTTCTCACACACATAGCGGCCGTAGGCCGGATCGCGCCAGGCCAGCTCCAGCCGCCAGCTCTCGCCTGTGCGCTCGGCAGCGAGCACCTCGCCGAGCCCGTCGACGTGGCCGCTCACCAGGTGCCCGCCAAGGCGATCGGCCAGACGCAGGGCCGGCTCCAGGTTCACGGCGGCCCGGCGTCGGGCCTTGGCCGCCAGGGTGCTGCGCCCCAGGGTCTCCGCACTCACATCGGCGCGGAAGCCGTCGGCCAGGCGCTCGGCCACCGTGAGGCACACCCCATCCACGGCCACACTGTCACCCAGGGCCAGATCGCCGGGACCCCAGCCGTCGGCCTGCCAGCACAGGCGCACCCCGCCGCTGGCCGGCTCGATCGTGCCCATGGCCCGCACCAGCCCGGTGAACATCGCACTCTCCCTGGGGATCCGCCTGGCTCCGCAGCCCGCGCCTCTGGCCATAATCGAACAAAGCGCCACGCCAGCAGAGGGGCACGGCAAACCATGGTGGAAATGCGCGTCGCCGGCATCGCCCTGGATGCGGCCAGCCGCAGTCCGATCGTGCTGCTGCGCGATCCCTCCAGCCGCCGCCAGGTGCCGATCTGGATCGACCAGGCCCAGGCCCAGAACATCCTGGCCGGCCTGGGTGAGGAGCCCCCCCCGCGGCCGCTGAGCCACGACCTGATGGTGGCCCTGCTGGAGGCGGGTGAGCTGGAACTGGAGCGGGTGATCATCCACGCGATCGAGGAGAGCACCTTCCGGGCCGTGCTCAAGCTCAGCCGCTCCGACGGCCAGAGCTTCGAGCTCGATGCCCGCCCCAGCGATGCCATCGCCCTGGCGGTGCGCACCGGCAGCTCGATCTGGATGCTGGAAGAGGTGGTGGCTGACGCTTCGATCCCGGTCGATGCCGAGGCCGACGCCGAGGACGCCGCCGACTTCCGCCGGTTCCTCGATTCGGTGAGCCCGGCCGAACTGGTGCGCCACCTCAGCCAGGCCCAGCCGGAGCCCGAGCGCCCCAGCGAGGCCGAGCAGCCCCCGGCGGCCGAGGCCCCTGACAGCGGCCAGGGCGAAACCCGATCCGACAGCCAGGCCGACACTCCGGGCGACACCGACAGCACCGACAGCGAGCGCGGCGACACCGACCGAAGCGACACCGACGGCAGCGACGCCGCGCCGCCCCGCGCCTGAGACGCACCGCGCCCTGATGCGGGCCTCCCCCCTGCTGCGGCCCTTCGGCGCCGGCCCGCCGGTGTCGCCCTTCAGCCTGGGCACCATGCGCGCCCTGGCCAGCCCCGGCCAGATGGAGGCGGTGCTGCGGGCCGCCCTGGCCGCCGGCATCAACCACCTGGAGACAGCCCCCGCCTACGGGCCGGCCGAGAGCTTCCTGGGCCAGGCCCTCAGCACCCTGGCCCGCGACGGCCTGGCGCCGGCGGGGGGCTGGCGGATCACCAGCAAGCTGCTGCCCGGCAGCGACCGCTCCAGCGGCCAGGAGCAGCTGCGGGCCATCCTCAAGCGCCTGGGCGTGCCCCGGCTCACCAGCCTGGCGGTGCACGGCCTCAACCGCCCCGAACACCTCGAATGGGCCACCCAGGGCCCCGGCGCCGAGCTGCTGGCCTGGGCCCTGGGCGAGGGACTGGTGGGGCAGGTGGGCTTCTCCAGCCACGGCAGCACCGCCCTGATCGAGCAGGCCCTGGCCAGCGGACGCTTCACGTTCTGCAGCCTGCACCTGCACCTGTTCGACCAGACCCGCCTGCCGATCGCCCGCGCCGCCCTGGCCGGGGGGATCGGCGTGCTGGCCATCTCTCCAGCCGACAAGGGCGGCCGCCTCTACGACCCGCCACCCCAGCTGCTGGCCGACTGCGAGCCCTTCCACCCCCTGGAGTTGGCTTACCGCTTCCTGCTCGATCAGGGGATCTCCACCCTGAGCCTGGGGGCCGAACAGCCGGGCGATCTGGCCTGGGCCGCCGCCCTCGCCGGGCCCTCGGCAGCCGCCGCGGGATGGGGCCGCTCCAGCCCGCAGACCCCCTGGCTCAGCCCCGCGCAGCAGGCCGCCCTCGGCCGCCTTGCCGCCGCCGGCCGCGAGCGTCTGGGGAGCGAGCACTGCGGCCAGTGCCGCGCCTGCCTCCCCTGCCCCAACCAGGTGCCGATCCCGGAGCTGCTGCGGCTGCGCAACCTGGCCGTGGGCCACGGCATGACCGCCTTTGCCGAGGAGCGCTACAACCTGATCGGCCGGGCTGGCCACTGGTGGGAGGAGCACAACGCCGCGGCCTGCGGCCGCTGTGGGGCCTGCCTGCCCCGCTGCCCCCACGGGCTGGCGATCCCCGATCTGCTGGCCGACACCCACCGGCGCCTGGCCGCCGCGCCGCGGCGGCGGCTGTGGGGCTGAGCCGCGCTAGCCGGCGGCATCCCAGAGGCTCTGCAGGGCCAGGCGCTGGCGGGGAGCCAGGGGGGCCAGGCTCCAGCAGCGCTCCAGCAGGCCCGGCTCGGGCGCCAGCAACCGGCGCAGCCCGGCCGGGAAGCGCGCCACCAGGGGTTGCAGCCGGGCCTGGGGGAGGGGCGGCACCCAGCCCGCTGCCAGCAGCGACTGCAGCAGGGGCGGCTCCAGCAGGGCGTCGAGCCAAGCGATCGGCCAGGCGGCGGGGGCAGGCCCGACAGCCGGCTGCAGCAGCAGCTGCCAGCTCAACGGCGCGCCGCTGGCGGGCCAGATCAGCTGCAGGCGGGGATCCCGCCGCAGCAGCGGCACCAGCGGCCGCAGCGGCAGCACCGCCCCATCCGCCTCGCCGGCCAGCAGCAGGTTGAGGCCGTGGCGATCGTCGTGGGCCAGGGCCTGGCGGCGCAGCTGCTGCACCCGATCGAAATCGCCGCCCATCAGCTCGATGCAGATCCGCGCACTGGAGGGGAGCACCAGGCGCCCCCGCAGGCTGGGATCGAGCAGCAGATCCCAGCCCCGCCCGGCCTGGTCGGCCAGGTCGGGGCGACTGCGCAGGGCGATCACCCAGGGGCTGTAGGCCCAGGGATAGGCCCGAACCGGCTGGTCGGGGGCGGCGTAGAGGCGGCTGGGGGCGGCGGCCAGGGGCCCCAGCCGCGCCAGGGCGGCCTCCAGCCCCGCTGCCTGCAGCGGCCGCCAGCGGTCCTGGGGCCCAGTGGTGGCCCAGCCATCGGCCAGCGCCACCAGGCCTGGCGCACCTGCTGCCCCGGCCTGGAGCCCCGCCAGCAGGGCAGCGGCGGTCTCCCACTGGCGCAGCTGCCAGGGGCCCGGCAGGGCCTGGGCCCAGGCCGGCGGCAGCTCTCCCCGCACCGTCCACAGTCCGGGGCCGCGGCCGGGGCGGCAGCCGGCCAGCAGGGCCGCCCCGCCGGTGGCCCCCAGTGCCAGCAGTCGACGGCGGCTGAGGGCGGGAGAGGGCTGGGCCATCGGCCGACCTTAAAGCGGGTCGCCCAGCTGGCCGCAGAGGCGATCGCAGGCCTGGGCCAGGTCCTGGGGGTCCCGGCCCAGGCGCTGCCAGAGGACCGCCAGCCCGCCGGCCCCCACGCCCTCCTTCACGAAGCCGCGCTCGTAGTCGCGCAGGGCCTGGCTGGCACAGCCGTGGAAGCGCAGGCCCGCCACCGCGAGCCGGGCCTGCACGCCCCAGCGCGCCCCCAGCCGCTCCAGCAGCAGGGCCAGATCGCTGTGGGGCTCCTGTGCCACCCAGGCGGTGGTGGCCACACTGGCCGCCGCGGCGATGGGCGCGCGCTCCGCCGGCGCGGCCAGGGCCAGGGCCAGGGCCAGCACCGCCGCCATCTGGCTGCCACCGGCCAGCAGCAGCGGCACCCCGGCCGCGCCGGCCTCGACCACCAGGCCGGCGGCCAGGGCCTGCATCGGGTCACCCACCGCCGCCAGCACCGCCACGGCTGGGGCCGGGCGCCCCTGGCCCTGCCCCAGCC
>JBEDAU010000098.1:0-3889 GCA_041177605.1 Cyanobacteriota bacterium
CGCGTGGACGCAGCGCTCGGCTGCGATAGGGAGACCCAACCTCCCGCCATGCCCTACGAGCCCGGATCGCCTGAATGCCGCGTGCTGATCGACTGCAAGAGCCAGATCGAGTCGATGCTCCTGGCCCTGGGCCGGATCGACAGCAGCGACTCCATTCGGGAGCAGCTGCGCGCCGTGCACAACCAGCTCGAGGCCCTGCACGCCCAGCAGAGGCGGCCGCTGGCCTAGCCGTGTGGGCGGCCCGGTGGCCGTGACCTCACACCCCGGGCGGCTGCTGGGGCTCCAGCTGCTGGCAGGTGGCTGTGGCATAGGCGCTGGCCAGGGTCGCCACCCGCTGGCGGTTGGAGGGACTGTGTTCGTGCCGCACCACGTAGCCACCGGTGGTTTCGCGGTAGATCAGGCAGCCCGTTCCCGTCTCGCCGACAAACGACAGCTCGTTGCCCATGGCTCCAGCGCAAACGTTGTTCCACTTCTAGCCCTGGCATGGGGGGGCGTACCAGGTGAGGAGCTCCTCACACACACAACGTAAAACCGGCGTTGCCGGTCAGCAGCTGCTGATCGGATCGCCCACGGCGGCGCCCAGTTGCTGGATCAGGGCCTGGCCCTCACTGGCTCCCTTCCCCTCCAGCTGGGCCCGGCGCAGCAGCAGCGGACAGCCGCCGGTGGCCAGCACCAGGCCCACGCCTGGCTCCACGGCCAGCACCGTGGCGGGCGGGTGCTCCCCCGGTTGCCAGCGGCCGCAGAGCCTGGCGGCCTCCGGGCTCAGCTCCCCCGCCAACCGCTCCACCAGCGGCTCGGTGGCCAGCAGCTTGAGCCGCTTGCCCTGCCAGCTGGTGTGGGCTCCGGGATAGAGGCCCATCACCCTGCGGTGGATGGCCAGGGCCGAATCCCCCCAGTGGATCCCGTAGTCATCCTTGCGGAGCAGCCGTGCCGTGGTGAGGCCCTCCTCCGGCTGGGGCCGCACCCCCAGCCGCGCCAGCCGCTCCGCCTCCGGCCCGGCGCCGGCGGCCTCAATGCGCGGCAGGGCCTCCACCAGCAGTGCGGCGGTGAGGGCCGCCAGGCGGCCGCCCAGCTGCTCGGCGTTCTCCAGCAGGCCGATCGGGATCGCCCGCTCCAGCAGCACCGGGCCGGTGTCGAGCCCCGCTTCCATCGCCATGATCCCCACGCCGGTTTCGCGGTCGCCCTCGATCAGGCTCCACTGGATCGGGCCCGCACCCCGCCAGCGGGGCAGCAGGGAGCCGTGGCCGTTCCAGCAGCCCAGGGGCGGCTGGGCCAGCACCTCCGGCGGCAGGAGCTGGCCGAAGGCCACCACCACGTACACGTCGGCGCCGAGGGCGGCCAGCTCGGCCTGGACCGCCGGCTCGCGGCGGATCCGCTCCGGGGTGAACACGGGCACGCCCAGTTCCAGGGCCCGCGCCTTCACCGGGCTGGGCACCAGGGCCTTGCCCCGGCCCCGGCGTCGGTCGGGCTGGCTCACCACCCCCAGCACCTGGTGGCCGGCCTCCACCAGCGCATTCAGGCTGGGCACCGCGTAGGCCGGGGTGCCCCAGAACAGGACGTTCATCGCGCTTGCTCGCAGGCTCGTGGAGGGCCCTAGGCCTCGCCGGTGATCGACAGGCCCTCCACCCACACGTGTGGGCAGAGGCCATCGGGGGTGACCTTCGCCTCCCCCTCGAAGCCCACGATCGCCTGCAGCACCCGTCGGATGTCGCCGGCCACGGTGGCCGCCTCCACCGAGCGCACGCTGCCGTTCTGGATCAGCCAGCCATCGAACGGCAGCGAGAAACTGCCCTGGCTGGCCTTGACGCCCGCATGCAGGGCCGAGAGCGAATCGATCCACACGATCGGCTCGCTGGCCCGGTGGCGATCCAGGCCCTGCTGGCCGCCCCCGCTCCCCGGGGTGGGGCCCACCTCAAACCAGTCGGGCCCCACCGACACCTTGGCGCCCAGGCCGGCGTGGCCGGTGGGAGCCACGCCGAAGGCGCGGGCCGTGGCCTCCGAGTGGAGGAAATGGCGCAGCACGCCCCCCTCCACCAGGGCCAGCCGCCGGGTGGGGGTGCCCTCGCCGTCGAAGGTCGAGGCGCCGATGTTGCCCGGGTGCAGGCCGTTGTCGTGGATCGAGAGGAAGGGCACCGCCAGCTGCTCGCCCAGGGAGTCGCGGTTGCTGAGGCTCACGCCGTCGAGCACGGCGCGGGCGTTGAACAGGCTGGAGAAGGCGCCGATCAGGTCGAGGAAGGCCTCCGGGCTGAACACGCAGGTGTAATGGCCCGTCTCAATCGGGGCGTAGTCGAGGTGACGGATGGTGCGCTCGGCGGCCTCCGCGATGCAGCCGGCCACATCGAGCGCCCCGGCGCCGTAGGCCAGGCGCACCGCGCCGGCGCTGCGGGGCTTGCGGCCCGTCTCCTCCGCCCGGGCATAGAGGTAGAGGCTGGCGGTGCTCAGGGCCTGGTGACGGCAGGCGCCGTCGCTGTTGAGATACAGCCGCTCACTGCTGCGCTGGGCCAGACCGTTGTAGGGCACGGTGCCGATGGCGGGGTGGCGATCCAGCAGCTGGGCCTCGGCATCCTTGAGGGTGGCGAGCAGCTGCAGGATCGGCTGGGGCGCGTGGTGGGGCTGCTCCAGCGGTGCCAACGGGGCCGTGGCCAGCGGGGAGAAGGCCGGGGTGTCGTCGGGGTTGCCGAAGGCGCTGGCATCACGGGCGCCGGTGAGGGCCTTCTCCAGGCCGCTGCCGCTGAGGTCGGAGGTGCTGGTGACGCCCACCAGCCCATCGCCGTTCCACACCCGCACGGTGATGGCGCTGCGCTGGGCCCCCTTCATCTGCTTGGCCTCGCCCCGATCCACCTGCACGGAGGTGTCGGTGCTGCAGGAGGCACCCAGGTCCCACTGGCGGATGCCGTGGCGCTGGGCCAGCTGCTCCAGTTGGCTGCGCAGCTGCTCGGCGTTGAGGGTGCCCGCCTCGGCGGGATCGGCGGGCCGGCTGGCCGCCGGGGAAGGGGTGCTGCAGGCGGATGCTGTGGTGGTCATCGTCAGCGGCCCCCCACGGTGATCGACTCCACCTTGATGTGGGGCTGGCCCACGGTCACAAACACGCTGCCGCTCACCGAGCCGCAGAAGCCCGCCGCCAGGTCGAGGTCGTTGGCGCACATGGAGATGCGCGGCATCACCTGCTTGGCCTCGCCGATCAGGGTGGCCCCCTTCACGGGCTTGGTGAGCTGGCCGTTCTCGATCAGATAGCCCTCCTCCACCGCGAAGTTGAACTGCCCGGTGGGCCCCACGCTGCCGCCTCCCATCGACTTGCAGTACAGGCCCCGATCCACCGAGGCGATCAGCTCCTCCGGTGTGTGCGGACCAGCGGCGATGTAGGTGTTGCGCATGCGGCTGGCGGCGGCGAAGGCGTGGCTCTGGCGGCGGCCGCTGCCGGTGCGGGCATGGCCGGTGCGCAGCTCGCCGGCCCGGTCGCTGAGGAAGCGCTGCAGCACGCCGTTCTCGATCAGCACGGTGCGCTGGGGCTCCATGCCCTCGTCGTCCATCGAGAGCGAGCCGAAGGCCCCGTCGCTGAGGCCCTCATCGATGGCCGTCACCGCCTGATGGGCGATCGGTTCCCCCACCTTGTCGGCGAACGGGGTGGTGCCCCGCTCCACCTGGGTGGTCTCCAGCAGGTGGCCGCAGGCCTCGTGGAAGATCACGCCGCCGAAGCGGTTGGCCAGCACCGCCGGCATCTGGCCGGCCTCCACATAGTCGGCATAGAGCATGGCGCCGGTGCTCTCGCACACCTCCCGGGCGCTGGCCCCGGCATCCCACTGGCGCAGCTGCTCGGGCCGGCCGTGGCTGCCGTAGCGGCGGCCGATGCTGGAGCGGTGCTCGCCATCGGCGGCCAGCACATTCAGAC
>JBEDAU010000099.1:0-9855 GCA_041177605.1 Cyanobacteriota bacterium
GCCAAGGTCGGCGCACCGGTCCCCGAGGCCCCTGCCCTCCCCCATCCCTGTCTCCGCGCCCGTCATGAGCAGCAGCAATGCCACCGCGCTCTACGCCCGCATCAGCGCCGACCACGACCTCACCCAGGCCCTGTTTCGCCAGGCCCTGCAGGATCCTTCAGGCGCCCTGGATCGGATCGTGGCCCTGGGCGACGCCTTCGGTCTGGAGGTGAGCCGTGACGAGGTGAAGGCCCACATCGCCTCCCTCGACGACTCCGCCAGCAAGCAGTGGCTGCTCAAGGCCCGCGGCGGCCTCTGACCGGGGAGCCCGGCCTCCCGGCCTGTTGAGTCCACCGCCGCCGGCCCAGCTGAAAAACAGCCAGTAGCTCACGATCGCCAGGCCCGCCGCCACCACCAGGGCAGCCACCTGCTCCAGGCGTTTGATCATGGCGGCGTCAGCCCCGACTGCCTGGAGTCTGCCCCAGCCGGGCATCAGCCCTTCTGCATCGGGGCTCCCCGACCAGGCCGGCAGGGATGATGAGAACAGCCACCCAGCGGTGCGCGTCCCCCTCAGCAATCCCTCCCCGTGCTCCGTCTTGAACGCCTCGGCAAGATCTATCCCACCGGGGAGGTGCTGCGGGATGTCACCTGGGAGGTGAAACCGGGCGACCGCATCGGCCTGGTGGGTGTCAACGGTGCCGGCAAATCCACCCAGCTGCGGATCATCGCCGGCCTGGAGGAACCCAGCAGCGGCTCCGTGGTGAAACAGGGCAGCCCGCGCATCGCCTACCTGCAGCAGGAATTCGACGTCGACCCGGCCCGCACCGTGCGCGAAGAGCTGTTCCAGGCCTTCGGTGAGGCGGCGGTGGTGCTCAACCGCAAACACGCGGTGGAGCACGCGATGGCCAGCGAGAAGGCCGCCAGCGACCCTGACCATCTCGAGGAGCTGATCCACGAGCTGGGCCGCCTGCACGAGCGCTTCGAGGCGCTGCACGGCTACGAGCTCGACGCCCGCATCGACAAGCTGCTCCCCACCATCGGCTTCAGCCCCGAGGGCGCGGAGCAGCTGGTGGCCGACTACTCCGGCGGCTGGCAGATGCGTATCGCCCTGGGCAAGATCCTGCTGCAGGAGCCCGACCTGCTGCTGCTCGACGAGCCCACCAACCACCTCGACGTCGAGACGATCCAGTGGCTGGAGGGCTACCTGCTGGAGCAGAGCGCTGCGATCGTGGTGATCAGCCACGACCGCGCCTTTCTGGATCGGGTATGCACCCAGATCGTGGAAACCGAGCGGGGCGTCTCCCGCACCTACCTGGGCAACTACAGCCAGCACCTGGAGCAGAAGGCCCTGGAGCGCGAGGCCTCCCAGGCCGCCTTCGAGCGCCAGCAGAAGGAGCTCAGCGCCCAGCAGGCCTACATCGACCGCTTCCGCGCCAGCGCCACCCGCTCCACCCAGGCCAAGAGCCGCGAGAAGCTGCTGGAGAAGGTGGAGCGCATCGAGGCACCGATCGAGAGCGTCAGCGGGCCCCGTTTCCGCTTTCCGGAACCGCCGCGCTCCGGCCGCCTGGTGGCGGAGATCCGCGATCTCAGTCACAGCTACGGCGACCAGATCCTGTTCCTCGGCGCCGAGCTGGAGGTGGAACGGGGTGACCGCATCGCCTTCGTGGGCCCCAACGGCGCCGGCAAATCGACCCTGCTGCGGCTGATCATGGGCAGCGAGCAGCCCGATGAGGGCTTCGCCGGCCTGGGCGAGCACAACGTGATCGCCGGCTACTTCGAGCAGAACCAGGCCGAGGCCCTCGATCTCTCCAAAACCGTGATCGACACCATCTTCGAGGCGGTGCCCGACTGGACCCAGACCCAGGTGCGCTCGCTGCTGGGCAGCTTCTGCTTCTCCAACGAGAGCGTGTTCAAGGAGGCCGGCAAGCTCTCAGGGGGCGAGAAGGCACGGCTGGCCCTGGCGCTGATGCTGCTGCGGCCCTGCAATCTGCTGGTGCTGGATGAGCCCACCAACCACCTCGACATCCCTGCCAAGCAGATGCTCGAGGACGCCCTGATCGCCTACGAGGGAGCGGCCCTGCTGGTGAGCCACGACCGCTACTTCATCTCGCGGGTCGCCAACAAGATCGTGGAACTGCGCGACGGTGAGCTGGTGCTCTACCGCGGCGACTACGCCTACTACCTGGAGAAAAAAGAAGAAGAGGCCGAAGCCGCTCGGGCCGCTGCCGCCGAAGCCGCCCGCGCCGCCAAACAGGCGGCCAACCGAGCCAAGCAAAAGGAGAAACAACAGAGCAAACAGCAGGCCGGCAAACAGCAGCCCCGACGCGCCAGGGCCGCCTAACTGCGGCCGAGCTGCTCAGGCATCAGCTCCAGGTCAAAAGGCTGAGCACCACGACTCACCCGAAGCCGCAGGGTGCCCCCCACCCCTGTGCGCTCCACCACTGCGATCAGCTCAGCCGGTGCCCGCAGCGCCTGGCCATTGGCACTCAGCAGCACGTCGCCCGGGCGCAGGCCAGCCCGGGCGGCAGGCCCACTGCTTGCCACCGAGACCACTCTGACGCCCCCGCTCAGGCCACTGCCATCGGTGGGGCTCATCCCAGCGAGGCCAACGCCGATCCAGGGATGACTGACCCGGCCGCTGGCCACCAGCTGGCGGGCAATATCCCGCGCCCGGTTGATCGGGATGGCGAAACCGAGTCCAGCTCCGGGACCGGTGCGAACCAGGGTGTTGATGCCGATCACCTCGCCATCGGCGTTGAGCAGGGGGCCGCCGGAGTTGCCTGGGTTGATCGCGGCATCCGTCTGGATCAGGTCCAGGCGCTTGTCGGTGATGCCGAGCTTGGCGGCATTGCGGTTGAGGTTGCTGATGATCCCCATGGTCACCGTGTTGTCGAGGCCAAAGGGATTGCCGACCGCGATGGCCCACTCGCCCACCTGCAGGGTGTTGGAGTCGCCCAGGGGCGCAACCGGCCAGGGCCCCGGGCCGCTGAGACGCACCACCGCGATGTCGGTGAGGCGATCGAGCCCCACGACCGAGCCCTGGACGCGGCGGCCATCCTGCAGGCCCACCGTCACCCGGTCGCTCTTCTCCACCACATGGGCATTGGTGAGCAGCAGCCCATCGGCCTGAAAGATGAAACCGCTGCCGCTGCCCCGCTCGGTGCGCTGCTGGGGGGGCGCGATCTGGGGGAGACCGAAGAACTGGCGAAACAGCGGGTCGTTGAGCAGGCCACGCGGCAGCCCGCCCATGGATCCCTGCTGCACCACCGTGCGCTCGGTGTCGATGGTGACCACCGCCGGGCCTGCCCGGCGCACGGCTGCCGCCACAAACGACTGACGACCCAGGACTGCCGCAGCCACTGACTGGGCCTGCCCCGGGGGGAGCAGCCCGCAGGCCGGCCCGCTCAGCAGGGCCGCAGCCAGTGCCGGGGCAGCCAGCAGCACCGGAGGGCGAGCCATGACCGCAACCGCAAAGAGCTCTGCAGACCGTACCCAGATCGGCGTCGGCCTGCCAAGCGAGCCATGATGGGTTTCCGGCCCGTCGGCACCGCCATGCATGCATTGGCCTCCCAGATCTTCCCGCTGATCTACGGCGCCTGCTTCCTGCTGCTGCTGTGGCAGGCCTTCAGGGTGATGGCGCAGGGATTCAAGGCCGTTCCCCAGCCCGGCGATCGCCCCGACCAGCGGGACCGGACCGGTCGCCTGACCATTCACCCGGAGCTGCTCGATGAGCAGGGCCAGCTCACCCAGGAGGATCTGCTCACCGTGCGCTTCGGCGGAGAAGGAGACCAGCCCGTCAACCCGGGTGACCCCCGCTGAATAGGCTCTCCAGAGAAGCAACGTCCTCGAGGAGCTCCTGGCATTGGATCAACGCACGCGAATCGTGGCCGCAGTCCTGCGGAATCTCAAGCTGCCGCCGCGGTTTCGCCTCAAGTTGGTCAAGGAGGATCCGATCCGGCTGGAGCTGAGCATTACCCCCGCCTATGGCAAGGAACCCATCCTGGTGGGCCTGGTGGAATCGCAGGATCTGGTGGCCCGCCGGGACCGGGAAGGCCGCATTCCCCGGGATCTGCAAGGCACCTGGGACTGGACCGTGCGCCACGGCAAGGTGAGCACAGGGGGATGGAACCCCTACCTCAAGGAAGCCCTGCAGACCATGTTCGAAACGGGGCTGCCCGCCATCGTCTACGAGGAACTCACCGGTGAGGCGTACCACCCGGTGGACGGCGTGAAACACGTGCGCTGACCCTCTGCACGTTCCTCCGGCCCTGAAGCCACCATTGCCGATCGACGCCCTGCTGCCCCAGCTGGAGGCGGCAGGGCGGCAGGAAGGGGCAACCCTGTTGCTGCAGGCCCCACCAGGCGCCGGCAAGACCACCCGTGTTCCGCTGGCCCTGCTGCGCTCTCTGGGTTCGGCCGACGCGACGGCCCAGCAGCTCAACCCCCGGATCTGGATGCTGGAACCGCGACGGCTGGCCGCCAGGGCAGCGGCCGAGCGACTGGCCGGCGAGCTGGGCGAGACGGTGGGAGCCACGGTGGGCTACAGCGTGCGCCTGGAGTCCCGCACCAGCGGCGCCACCCGGCTGGAGGTGCTCACCACAGGCCTGTTTCTGCGACGGCTGCAGGTCGACCCAGCCCTGGAGGGGGTGGGGGCGCTGATCCTCGACGAATTCCATGAACGGGGCGCCGAGCTGGATCTGGCGCTGGCGCTGGTGCGACAGGCGCGGGAGCTGCTGCGGCCCGATCTGCGCCTGGTGGTCATGTCGGCCACGCTCAACCTGGAGCCACTGCGCCAGCAACTGCCCCAGGCCCAGGTGCTGCAGTGCGAGGGACGCAGCCATCCGGTGACCGTGGAGCACCAGCTGCCCAGGGCCGACGAACGGCTGGAACGGCAGGTTCTCAGGGCTCTGGAGCAGCAGTGGCTACCGCTCCCGGAACCGCGCGGATCGGTGCTGGTGTTCCTGCCCGGCCTGCGGGAGATCCAGCAATGCCAGCGCCTGATCGATGCCAGCGCCTGGGGCGCGGCCATCGAATGCGTGCCCCTGCACGGCAATCTGTCGCTCCAGCAGCAGAGTATGGCGATCCGAGCACCCCGCAGCCCCCAGGGGAAGGTGGTGCTGGCCACCGCGATCGCCGAGAGCTCACTGACGATCGAGGGGGTGGAGCTGGTGGTCGACAGCGGCCTGAGCCGCGTCTCCCGCTTCGATCCCCGCAGCGGCATGGATGGACTGGTGACCCGACCGGCCAGTCTGGCCAGTGCCGAACAACGGGCCGGCCGGGCCGGGCGCCTGGGGCCCGGGCGTTGCCTGCGGCTGTGGTCGCCGGCAGAGCAGGCACGCCGCCCCCCCTTTGATCCGCCGGACTTGCTGGAGGCCGATCCGGTGCCGATCGCCCTGCAGCTCGCCCAGTGGGGCGATCCCCTGGGCGAACAGCTGCCCTGGCTGGACCCACCCCGACCGGCCCCGCTGCTGGAGGCCCGCCAGCTGCTGGACCAACTCGGAGCGCTGGATCAGGCCGGCGGCCTGAACAGCCACGGCCGCCAACTCGGCCAGCTCGGCCTGCACCCTCGCCTCGGCCACCTGCTGCTGCAGGGCGCCTCCTGGGACGCCGCCTCCCTCGCCGCCGAGCTGGCTGTCCTGCTGAGCGAGCGGGACCCCCTGGACCGTCGCGAAGCCGGCAGTGACCTGCTGCTGCGGCTGGATTGGCTGCGTCACCAGCCGCCGGGCAGCCTGGTGCAGCGGCTGCGACGACAATGGCTCGAGCAGCTGGATCGCTGCCGGGTGAATCCGGCACCGCCCGAGGCTCTCCGCGGGGCCAGCGAGGCTGATCTGGCCGCACGACTGGTGGCGGCGGCCTATCCGGAGCGCGTCGCCCTGGCCCGTGCCGATCAGCCCCAGCGTTTCCTGACGCGCGGCGGGAGGGGGGCAGTGCTGCCGCCCCACGATCCCCTGCTGGGCAGCGAGGCCCTGGCCGTCGCGACCGTCGACGACGGGGGCCAGGAGGCCAGGATCCTGCTGGCCCTGCCGATCAGCCGGCCGGCCCTGCTGGCCGAGGCCGAACAGCACGGTCAGTGGTGCCGCCAGGCCCGCTGGGACAGGGAGGCGGGTCGGGTGCGCTGCGAGGAGACGCTGGCCCTGGGGGCCCTGATCCTCCACCGCCGTCCATGGCGCGGGGCCGACGGCGAAGCCGTGAGCACGGCGCTGATGCAGGGCATTCAGGAGCGCGGGCTGGCTGTCCTGCCCTGGTCACCCGCCTCCCGCCAACTCCAGGCCCGCCTCACCCTGCTGCATCAGCAGGTCGGCAGCCCCTGGCCCAACCGCCACGACGACGTGCTCCAGGAGGACCTTGAAGACTGGCTGGCCCCCCACCTGGACGGCATGCAGAGCCTGGCTGAGCTGCAGAATCTGAACCTCAACGAGGCACTCTGGGGCGCGCTGCCCTGGGCGATGCGCGCCGAGCTGGATCGGCTGCTGCCGGCCCAGCTGGTACTGCCCGGGGGGCGACGGGCCCCACTCGACTACACCTCTGGCAAACCGGTGCTGGCGGTGAAACTGCAGGCACTGTTCGGCCTCGAGGCCACGCCCACCGTGCTGGAGGGGCGCCTGCCCGTGACCGTGCACCTGCTCACCCCCGCCGGTCGGCCCGCCGCCATCACCCAGGACCTGGGCGGCTTCTGGCGTGGCAGTTACCGCGATGTGCGGCGGGAACTGCGCGGCCGCTACCCCAGGCACCACTGGCCCGAGGATCCCGGCGTCCAGCCGTGAGCAGGGTTGCTGCGGCGATCCCGGCGACACGCCTCAGGTCCCTGGCGCCAGGACTCAGTCGAGCAAGTATCCGAAACCGAAGTGGCGCAGCCCCTCCTCAATGCCGGCACAGCCGTGGTTGTCGGCCAGGTAGGTGCGGGGCAGGCGGGGCAGATGGTCCCGCAACGCCGGCTCGGCATTGCCCACCATCACCCCGGCTAGCCCGGTCTCGAACATGGCCAGGTCGTTGAGAGTGTCGCCGGCCGTGACCACCCGATGCGCCGGCAGATCCAGCATCTGCAGCACCGTTCGCAGAGTGCTGCCCTTGTTGACTCCCGCCGGCAGCACATCCAGATAGCGGTTGTCTGAGAGCAGGCAATCGACGCCGTGAGCTTCCAGCTGGGGGATCAGTCCATGATCGAAGGTGTCAGGGTCGTAGTAATAAGCCAGACGACGAACGGCACTCACCGGTTGGGCAGAGAGGCCAGGGGCCTGGGCCAGCAGCCCCATCACCCGACAGGACAGGCCCTGCCAACGCGCTGCGATCGGGTCGACGGCAGCCGGTAACGGCCTGAGGCTGGTGCCGCAGGCGACGGTGCAACCCACATCGCCGATCACCAGATGGGGCGCCTGCAACCTCAGCCCCTCGTCCTGGCGCAGTAGCAGGTCGATCGAGGCCAGGTCGCGTCCCGTACAGAACACATGCAGCACCTGCTGGCGCCGCCGCTTCAGCCAGCCGTAGAACCGCCGCCGCTCGGGCTGGGTACCGCCGAGCAGGGTTCCATCCAGGTCTGTGACCAGCACCAGCTCGGGATTCACCGGCAGGGGGGCCGCCAACTGCTGGTGAAGCGGATGGGGTGCCCGCGCTGGGAGGGGAGAGCCGCGCCCGGGGGAGGAGGCGGACAGCGCCTTGGAAGCCGAAGCAGACAAACCTGACCCATGCAGCTGGCCCCCGTCATTGTGGCGGCCCGCACTGGGCCAGACTGACGGAACCGTGCCCCGTTCCATGCCCCGCTTCTATGCCAGCAACCGACGGGATGGTGCCCGCCTGCTCAGCAGTGCCACGGTGATTGCCGGTGCCGGGCTGGTGCGTGTGGACCATCCCGCCGGTCGGTTGGTGGCCCTGGTGGCTGGAGCGATCAGCGTGTACTGGTGGCTCTGCTACCGCCAGCTCAGTCACTGAGGCTTTCGATGGTGAGCCCGGGCAGCTCAGCCCTGCCGCGCTACAGCGTGAGCGAACTGAATGAGGCGATTGGCAACCTGCTGGAACGGGGCTTTGCACCCAGGTTCCTGATTGATGCGACCGTCAGCCGGCCCCAGCTGAAAAAGGGGCACCTCTGGCTCACCCTGATCGACGAACAAGCCTCGATCCAGGCCGTGGTCTGGGCATCCCAGCTGCCAAAGCTGGAGTTCAGGCCCGCAGAGGGTGACGGTGTGGTGGTGGTGGGGAAACTGAATTTCTGGGGAGCGCGCGCCAGCCTCAGCGTTCAGGTGCTTGACCTGCGTCCCAGCCTCAGCAGTGTGCTGCGCCGGTTCGAACAGGTGCGCCATGCCCTGGCAGCCTCGGGCCTGATCGACCCGAGCCGCCGCCGGATGCTGCCGCAGGCGCCGGCGAGGATTGCCCTGCTCACCAGTGTGCCGAGCTCCGCACTGGCAGACATGTTGCGCACGGCAGCCGAGCGGTGGCCATCGACGTCCGTGGTGGTGGTTCCGATTCCAGTGCAGGGACAGGTGGAGCAGCAGATCTGCACCGCCCTGGAGCGGGTCTATGCCCAGGCGCAGGCCCTGGGGATTGAGGCCGTGGTGCTGGCCCGCGGCGGCGGCAGCCGCGAGGATCTGGCCGTGTTTGACGGCGAAGCCCTGGCCCGCTGCCTCAGCCGCTGCCCCGTGCCTGTGGTCACGGGCATTGGCCATGAGGACGACACCACCGTGGCCGACCTGGTGGCCGACTACCGGGCTGCCACACCGACGGCGGCCCTGGTGGCGCTGCTGCCGGAGCGGCAGCAGGCGTGGCTGCAGATCACACAGCTGCGGCGCCACCTGGCCCAGCTGGTGTTGCTGCGGCTGCAGGCCGAGCGCCAACAGCTGGTGCAGCGGCGCGAACGGCTGGCTCAGGCTCACCCGTTGAAGGTTCTTGATCAACGCCGGCAACAGCTGCGACAGGCCAGGATGCTGCTGCGGGCTCTCTCCCCCCACCACCTCCTGGAACGAGGGTTCAGTCTCGTGCGCGATGCCGGCGGGACCCTGGTGCGATCAGTCCACCAGATCCAAGCGGGAGACAGGATCGTGGTGCAACTGGGCGATGGGATGCTGGATGCGAAGGTGGAAACCACCCGAAGAGCCCCGGGCTGAATGCGCACCATGGTCAGAGCCCAGAACCGTGCAGACAGCGGCCGGCAAGCCGATGAACCAACCCACCTGGCTGCAGCACGCACAGACGATGCTGAAGAAGCCAGCCAAGCCGGGCCACGCAGGCGCAGCCGCTCCCATGCCAAAAAAAGCATTCGCGAGAAACCAGAAGCGAGCCCAATTGATGCAGGGCTCAGCCATGTTGTCGACCTGAGCTATAACGAAGCCAGAACTGCACTGGACCTGGCGTTGTCCGAACTTCAGGCCAGTGATCTTGACGTGGAGTCGATGGTAGGCCTTTACAGACGGGCCGAATGCTATGCCGATCGCTGCGAACAACTGCTCAGGGGAGTGGAGCAGGAAATCCTGCTGTTGAACGTTGACAACGAGAGTGTCACCCCAACTCCCTACACACCATGACACCGACACCACAGCAAGCCAACGCAGGCAGAGTGCATCAATCGGCCCTGAAATGGATCTATCTGGCGCTGGCAGTAGCCGGGGCAATTCTTCCATGGCTCGCGAATCTTGAGTTCATCCGAGCCAGCGGCCAGGCATTCGATCTCGGCCTGTTCGTAGCGATGGCGAATGCGAATCCGGCCGCCAGTTCGTTGTCACGGGATCTTGCGATCGGTGCCACGGCTGTTGTGATCTGGATGGTGCAGGAGAGTCGCCGCCTTGGCATGCGTGGATTGCCATGGGTTCTGCTGAGCTGCGTCACCCTGGCATTTGCCTGTGGGGCCCCGCTATTCCTCTACCTGCGGGAACGCAGGCTGGCAGAACT
>JBEDAU010000100.1:0-3085 GCA_041177605.1 Cyanobacteriota bacterium
ACATGTGGAAAACGACGGGCAGCTTTTGGGCACATTCGGGCCCGTTTGCAGACATTTTACCGCCAGTAACGGCTCAGATCCACTGCAGCGCAACTGATCTGCCCTTATTCAGGCAGCCCTATTTAAGGTTGTGATTCGTTGCCTGGCCTCCGCCAGATTATTCAGATGCTGGCCGCCGAGAATGAAAAAGGGCGGCTGCCTCTGGATTCACCCGTTTTGCCTAAGAGGAGCGGCGGGGTATGCGGATGTAGGCAGAGAGCGCCGCAGCAAGTTAATAGCCATGCCGACTATAAAGAGATCGTCATTATTCACGGCCCAAAGCCAATTCAGTCCTGCAGATGCCGTTTAGCCGCTGTGCCACGGCACCAGGGCTGCAGTCGCCCTCGTGGGCTGCCCGGCGGCCGGCCTCGGCGTGGGCCAAGGCCGCCAGGGCCAGCAGGCCTGGATCCACCTGGCCATGAGCGGCCAGGCCCCGCGCCCCCAGGCCGGCGGCATAGCCCGCCAGCACGTCCCCGAGGCCGGCACGTGCCACCCGGGGTTCCGCATCCAGCAGTTGCCAGCGGCGGCCATCCGCGGCAGCCACCACGCTGCGGGCGCCCTTGAGTAACACGGTCGCTCCGCTGGCCTGGGCGGCGACGGCGGCGGCCTCCAGGGGCGGGGCGGCCGCCAGCTCAGGAAACAGCCGCTGGAATTCAGCGGCATGGGGCGTCAGCCAGGTGGCTCCCCCTCTCCCCTGCAACCAGCGGTGGACCCCGCTCTCCTGTCGGCCGGCCTGGGTCAGGGCCAGCTGGTTGAGCCCGTCGGCATCGAGCACCAGCAGCCCGGGGAACCCCTGCAGCAGCTCCCAGATGTCCGGGCCCCCCGCCGCGTCACGGCCGGCGCCCAGCCCAGGACCCACCAGCAGCCCATCGACCCGCTCCAGGTGCTGGCGGGTCAGCTGGGCCAGGGGCGCGAGCTCGCCCTCGGTCTCCCCCGGGCTTCCGGCCAGCACCACTTCCGGGAACAGCTGCCAGAGCTGTTCAGCGAGGGCTGCCGGCAGCGCGGCCCGCACGCTGCCGCAGCCACTGGCCCGGGCGCCAGCCAGCGCCAGGTGGGCGGCGCCCCGGTAACGCTCACTCCCCGCTACCAGCAGCAGCCGGCCGCGCTCGTATTTGCCAGCTGCCCGATCGGCCTGAGGCCAGGGGGCACGGGCCAGGTCGGCCGTGCCGAGACCCAGGGGCTGGCTGTGGGGGAGGGCCTGCAGAAGCGCTGCCGGCAAGCCCAGCTCCAGCCGTTCCAGCTCCCCCACCCAGGCCAGGGCGCTGTCCTGGATCAGCCCGGTTTTCAGCAGCCCGACCGAGTAAGTGCAACCGGCGCGGGCCGCCACGGCTCCCGTGAGCCGGCCCGTGTCGGCACACAGGCCGGTGGGCACGTCGATCGCCACCAACCGGTTTGGCTGGCGCCGCTGCCGCTCAGCCAGCAGGACCTCGAGCCTCTCCCCGGCGGCACGGCTCTGGTTGATGCCCAGCAGGGCATCGATCCAGATCGGGGCCTCGCCTGGATCCGGCGGGTCGGCCAGCCGGGAAATCCCCAGCCAAAGGGCGTGGCGGAGATGGGTCTCGGTGAGTGGTTTGAGCCGTTCGAACGGACACCAGATCCGCACCGCCAGGCCCGCCAGATGCAGTTCGCGGGCCACCACCAGCCCATCCCCGCCGTTGTGGCCCGGTCCCACCAGCACCAGCGCCCCCTGCCGTTCCAGCTGCGGGCGATGGCGCTCCAGCAGCCGCCTGCTGATGGCCAGGGCGGCCTTTTCCATCAGCGCCTCCACCGGCAGGCCGCTGGCGAAGAGCTGCTGTTCCAGCCCCGCCATCGCCGTGCCGCTCACCAGCAGGTGGGCGCTGTCGCGGCGAGGCCAGAGCGGCGTGGCGGAGCTGGCTGACACGACAGGGCCGGAGTGCTCGGTTTCATGATGGGAGCACCAGGGCCGCTTTGGCCGTCTGTCTGCTTCGGTTCCGTTCTTGTCACTCCCAGCCAACGCCCTCCCTCTGCCGCTCGCTGCCCCCGGTGCAGCCGCTACCGCCGCCGGTGCCGCTGCCCTGGAGCGGTTGCGCGGCTGGCCTGGGGAGCACCGGGTGGTGGTGGGGCTCTCCGGTGGCGTCGACAGTTCGTTGACGGCGGCGCTGCTGGTGGAGGCCGGCTGGCAGGTGGAGGGCCTCACCCTGTGGCTGATGAGCGGCAAGGGGGCCTGCTGCGCTGAGGGTCTGGTGGATGCGGCCGCCATCTGCGAGCAGTTGGGTGTGCCTCACCACGTGGTGGATTTCCGTGAGCACTTCCAGGCCCAGATCGTCGACTTTCTGGTGCAGGGCTACGGGGCCGGAGTCACACCCCTGCCCTGCTCCCGCTGCAACCGCGAGGTGAAATTTGGGCCGATGCTGCAGTGGGCCCGGCAGGAGCGGGGCATGGCGCGCATCGCCACCGGCCATTACGCCCGGGTGAGGCATGCCGAGGCGGCCGATCCCCTGCCCGTTCCCGGCGATGCCACAGGGCGCCATCAGCTGCTGCGCGGCCTCGATGACCGCAAAGACCAGAGCTACTTTCTCTACGACCTGCCCCAGGACGCTCTGGGGCACCTGGTGTTTCCCCTGGGCGAGCTCACCAAGGCCGACACCCGCCTGGAGGCGGTCCGCCATGGGCTGCGCACAGCCCAGAAACCGGAGAGCCAGGACCTCTGCCTCGCCGACCATCACGGCTCGATGAAGGCCTTCCTCGATGCCCACCTCCCGCCCCGCGTCGGTGAGATCGTGCTTGCCGACGGCACCGTGGTGGGGCGTCACGACGGCATCGAGCACTTCACGATCGGCCAGCGCAAGGGGCTGGGCGTGGCCTGGCGCGAGCCGCTGCACGTGGTGCGCCTGGATGGGGCCATGAACCGGGTGGTGGTGGCCCCCCGGGCCGAGGCCGCCCGCGGCCAGACGCTGGTGGGGGCGGTGAACTGGGTGTCGATGGCGCCCCCCCTTGAGCCGCTGGAGCTGGAGGTGCAGGTGCGCTACCGCAGTGGACCGGTCCGTGCCCTGCTCACACCGCTGCCTGCCGAGCCGCCGGATCG
>JBEDAU010000101.1:0-4088 GCA_041177605.1 Cyanobacteriota bacterium
GTCGACAAGACCCGGGCCTATTCCGATCTGACCACCGAGATCCAGCGCTTGCTCCATCCCCCGGTCGAAGCGCCAGAGCAGGCCGATGCCGCGACCCCAACCGGTCGCAGGCCCCTGACGCTGCGGGAGCAGGAGGTGTTCAACCTGATCGGTCAGGGCCTCACCAACCGGACCATCGCCTCCATGCTCGGCCTCTCATTGCGCACCGTCGAGACCCACCGCAAGAACATCACCGTGAAGATGGGGGCCAAGGGTGGCGAGCTGGTCAGGATGGCCGCCCTCGACCTGCAGATGGATCTGGGAGGTGTGCTCTAGGGGCCGGGTTAGATGCCAGGTTGCCGGCTGCGATCCGGGGGTGTCGATGGCTGGGCCAGCACCTGCAGATGGGTGCCCTCCCGGCCCAGCACCTTCACCGAGCTGCCTGCCGGCAGGGGCTGGGACGCATCCAGGTTGGTGGCTGCCCAGCTCTGCCCCTGCCACAGCACCCGGCCCTCCTGGCCCCCGCTGAAGCCGCTGATCACGGTGGCCCGCTCGCCGCTGGCGGCCGGCGGGATGCTCCGCTCGCGCCGGCTGCCCCAGCGCTGCAGGGCTCCCAGCATCATGGCCGTGATGGCCACGAAAGCCCCCACCTGAAGCAGGGGCGCCAATGGCTGGACCCCGCTGAGCGCCGACACAACCAGCGCGGCGATCGCCCCGGCCAGCAGCCCCTCGAATTCCGCCCCCAGCAGCTCCAGCAGCAATAGCACCAGCCCCAGCAGCAGCCAGATCAGGGCGGGGGGCATGGCGCTGGCGGCGTGGTGCGATGCGTCCATGCTGCCTAGGGTTGGCCGAGCCTGCCGCCACTAGGCCATGGAAGCCCTCTTGTCCCTGCCAGCTCTGGTGGTGATGGCCGTGCTGGGTATCAACAGTGTCAAGGTCACCAGCGGCGGCCAGTCGCGCCTGGTGGAGCGCCTGGGCAAATACGATCGCCAGCTGCAGCCGGGGCTCTCGTTTGTGTTGCCGGGGGTGGAGAAGGTGGTCAGCCATGAATCGCTGAAGGAGCGGGTGCTCGACATCCCGCCGCAGCAGTGCATCACCCGCGACAACGTGTCGATCGAGGTGGATGCGGTGGTGTATTGGCAGCTGCTGGAGCACGCCCGCGCCTACTACGCCGTCGACAACCTGCAGGCGGCGATGGTGAACCTGGTGCTCACCCAGATCCGCGCCGAGATGGGCAAGCTCGACCTCGACCAGACCTTCACCACCCGCAGCGAGGTCAATGAGACGCTGCTCAAGGAGCTCGATCAGGCCACTGACCCCTGGGGCGTGAAGGTGACCCGCGTGGAACTGCGTGACATCCAGCCCTCCCGCGGTGTGCAGCAGGCGATGGAGCAGCAGATGACGGCCGAGCGCGAGAAGCGCGCCGCCATTCTGCGCTCCGAAGGCGAGCGTGAATCCCAGCTCAACGCCGCCCGCGGCCGCGCCGAGGCGCTGGTGCTCGATGCCAGGGCTAAACAGGAGGCGCTGCTGCTGGAGGCCGAGGCCCAGGCCAAGCAGCAGGCGCTGCTGGCCCAGGCCCGCGCCGATGCCGCCAGCCGCCTGGCCGCGGCGATGCAGACCAACCCCCAGGCCGCTGAAGCGCTGCGGCTGCTGCTGGCCGGCGACTGGATGGCCATGGGCGAGCAGATGGCCCACGCCCCGGCCGGCAGCGTGCTGATGGTGGACCCCCAGAGCCCGGCGGCGCTGCTCACCGCCCTGCGGGGGCTGCAGCAGGGAAGCGCGCCGAAGCCCCAGGACTGAGACCGGGCCCCAGCGCTGGCACTTCCCCCCTGCCCTGGAGCTACTGCTGCGCCTGCTGCGCCTGCCAGCGGGCATAGAGATCCGGCCGGCGCTCAGCGGTGCGCTGCTGTTGCTGCGCGAAGCGCCAGCGGGCGATGGCGCCATGGTCGCCGCTGCGCAGCACCGCCGGCACCTCCATGTCGCGGAAACTGGCGGGGCGGGTGTAGTGGGGGTGCTCCAGCAGCAGGGCGCTGTGGCTCTCCTCCTCCAGGCAGGCCTGGGTGCCCACGGTGCCCGGCAGCAGCCGCACCACGCCGTTGATGATCACCGCCGCCGGCAGCTCGCCGCCGGTGAGCACGAAATCGCCGATCGACACCTCCTCATCGGCCAGGGCGCGGATGCGCTCGTCGAACCCCTCGTAGTGGCCGCAGATCAACACCAGCTGGTCGTAGCCCGCGGCCCAGCGGCGCAGGTCGGCCTGCTGCAGCGGCCGGCCCTGCGGACTCATCAACAGCACCCGGCGCCGCGGCAGCACAGGGATGGCCTCCACCGCCGCATACACCGGCTCGGGCTTGAGCACCATGCCGGCGCCGCCGCCGTAGGGCTCATCGTCCACCTTGCGGTACTTGTCGGTGGCGTAGTCGCGCGGGTTGTGGGTGTGCAGTTCGGCGATGCCGGCGGCAAGGGCGCGGCCGATCACGCCCAGGCCGAGCAGCGGTGCAAAGGCCTCCGGGGCCAGGCTCACCACATCGAGGCGCATGGGCTCAGCCGGCGGGGCGGCTCACCCGCCGGATCTCGGAGCTGAAGCTGGCCCGGCCCGGCGTGCCGTCGGCCCGGCTCTCCACGGTGGAGCGCAGCCGCAGGTTGGGCTTGGTGAACCAGACCCGCTCCCGCAGCTCGTTGCCCCCATGGCTGAGCGTCAGCTCCAGGCTGCCGTCGGGCCAGAGCTGCCAGCGGCCCTCCTGCGCGCCCTGGGGGGTATTCACCGTGAAGTTCCCGTCCCCGTTGAACTGCAGCTGCTGGGCGGCGCCGTCCTTCGGTCCCACCTGCAGGCCCCCGGGGGCGTCGGCGCTGTGGGGCTCCAGGTAGGTCACCACCAGCTCGCCGCGCTCGCTGCTGTGCCACTCATCGCCGTTCTCCCCCTCCAGGCTCGCATCGAGGGCAAAGCGGCTGCGCAGCCCCATCCACTCGCCGGCGCAACAGCGCAGGAAGGCCTCGATTGTGGTGGGGGGAAAGGCAGGGGCGTCGTCGGTCATCGGGGGATTCTCTCAGCCGTCAGGGCTCGCGATGGATCCAGGGCAGGTGCTGCACCGCCAGGCAGTGGTCCGCCGTGATGGCCACGTCCTCCAGCCCCTGTTGGCGCAGGCCGCTCCTGAGCTGGCCGGCGTCCACCTGGCATCCCGGTGTGCCCAGAGAGGTCTTGATCGCCACCTCCCACAGGCTCACGACGCTGTACAGAAAGGGACGGCGTCGATTTGCAAGCGACCATCAGGTGAACATCGCTGCGATCTCGTCCTGGAAATCGGCTTTGAGGTCGGAGGTCGGCACCGCCGCCCCCTGGAGGAAACCCAGTTGGCGTCTTCGGGGGTGTCCTCAACAGGCACGAGTCGCACCAGAGCTTTGCCGGCCCTGGCAATCACCACCTCTTCACCATCGAGCGCCTGCTGCACGTAGCGGGAGAGAAGGGCCTTGGCGTCGTGCAGGTTGACTTGCATGGCGTTCTCTTGGCCCGTGTTGTGGCTAAGCCAGGCAGGACTTCAGTCTCCCCGGTAGCCCAGCTCGGCCAGGCGGGCGGCGCTGCGGCGCCAGCCGGGCACCACCTTCACGAACAGCTCCAGGTACACCGGCCCGCTGAACACCTTCTCCATCTGCAGGCGGGCGCCGGCGCCGATCGTGCGCAGCATGCGTCCGCCCTTGCCGATCAGGATGCCCTTCTGGCTGGCGCGCTCCACCAGCACCGTGGCCAGCACGGCCGTGCGCGGGCCGTCGTCGACCACCCGATCGATGCTCACCGCCACCGAGTGGGGCACCTCCTCACGGGTGTGGCTGAGCACCTGCTCGCGGATCAGCTCGGCCATCAGCAGCTGCTCCGGCTGATCGCTCACCGCATCGGGCGGATAGAGGTGCGGCCCGGGGGGCAGGGCGGCGCTGAGCGCCGCCACCAGGGCGTCGGTGCCGGCGCCGGTGAGGGCGCTCACCGGGTGCAGCGGCCAGTCCAGAGCAGGCTGGGGCTGTTGCCCGGCCGGCGTCGGTGTGGCGAAGTCGCCCCGACCCTCCAGCAGCTGCCGGTAGCTGGCGAGCAGATCCTCGGCCTGGGCCGGATCCACCAG
>JBEDAU010000102.1:0-5259 GCA_041177605.1 Cyanobacteriota bacterium
CGGCAACTGGGCCAGGCCGTGGGGACGCAGGTAGAAGGCGCCCGAGAGCCCGCCGCCCACCAGGGTGGAGGCGATCAGGGGCCAGGCCAGGGGGCCCCAACCCGCCAATGGGGTGAGGGAATACACCCCATTGGCCACCAGGAGCATGGGGAGATGCAGCACCATCCCCACCACCACCATCGTGGGCAGCACCATCAACCAGAGCACCTCCGCAGAACGGGTGGTGAACGGGGTGGGCCGGCCGCCCCAGATCTGGCCAAACACCCGGATCAGGCCGGCGCTGATCAGGGCGTTGGTGAGCAACACCACGCCCCCCAGCAGCACGGGATGGCCGCTGGTCGCCGTGAGGGCCAGCAGTTCCCGCAGGGCGGCGAAGCTGGCAAAGGGGGGCAGACCCATCAGCCCAGCGGCGCCGGCCAGGAAGGCCAGCCCCATCAGCGGCCGCTTGCTCCACAGCCCGCCCAGCTGGGTGAGGTCCTGGGTCACGTTGCTGATCACGATCGTGCCGATCGCCATCAGCAGCAGGGCCATCGGCAGGGGGTAGACGAGCAGCAGGTGATCGGCCACGGCGATGCCGCCCAGGCCCACCGCCACAAACAGCAGCCCCAGCCAGCTGCTCACCAGAAAGGAGAGGGCCCGCTTCACATCCACCTGGGCCAGGGCGATCAGGGAGGCCACCACGGCGGTGGAGCCGCCCACCACCACCAGCACGCTCTGCACATAGGGGCTGAGCTCCAGCAGGGGCTCCAGCCGCAACAGCACCCAGGCACCGCCCACCACCACCACCGCGTTGCGGAGGATGGTGGAGGGGAGGGGGCTCTCCATTGCCTCATCGAGCCAGAGGTGCAGGGGGATCTGGGCGCACTTGCCCATCGGGCCGGCGATCAGGGCCAGCAGGATCAGCTGGAAGCCCGGCGGCAGCGGGCTGCCGTTGTTGGTGAGGTCGGCAGCCCAGCCCTGCAGACCGTGAAAGTTCCAGGTGCCGGTCATCGGCAGCAGGGCGATCACGCCGGCCAGCAGGAACAGGTCGCCGATCCGCTTGGTGAGGAAGGCGTCGCGGGCCCCCTTCACCACCAGCGGCTGGTTGTACCAGGTGCCCACGATCAGGTAGGTGCCCAGGGTGAGCAGCTCCAGGATCACGTAGCTGAAGAACACCGAATCGGTGAGCACCAGGGCGCACAGCCCCGCCTCGAAGAAGCTCAGCGAGCCGAAGAACCGCGGCCAGCCCCAGTCCATCTCCAGGTAGCCGATGGCATAGATCTGCACCAGCAGATGCAGGCCCGTGATCACCGCCATGGCGATCAGGGCTGGCTCGGTCACCAGACCGTCGAAGCCGATGCGCAGGCCGGCCGTATCCAGCCAGCTCCAGCCGAAGCTGATCGGCCGGTAGAGGGCCTCGGCGCCGGCACGGGCGTTGGTGTGCAGGGCCGTGAGCGCCACCAGGCTGTGGCCGAAGGCCACGGCCACCATGAGCAGGTTGAGATAGCCGCAGGGCCGAGGGCCGGTGCGGGAGATCAGTCCCGGTGACCAGGCCAGGGAGGCCACGGCCGCCAGCAGCGGATACACCGGGATGAGCCAGGCCGCCTGGAGGACAGCGACGGTCATGAAGGGAGGAAGCGGCGGAAAGCAACGTGGAGCTGGCCGCGAAAGTTAAGAGCTGGCACTGCGCAGTTGGGGCTGATGTCCCAAAGGGATCGCGCATCGTTACGCCAAGCAACGCTGATCGCAGCCCCGGGGCCTGGCCGCAGCCGCCGAGCCGGCATAGCTTCACTGCGGGGACGCATGCACCGATGGCCAAGCACAGGCAGGTCGAGCCCGACTCCGGCGGTTTGCCAGCCAACGGCTCTTTGCCGGGCAACAGCTGCTTGCCGGCCAACGGCTGCGTGCCGGGCGACCGCTACCACCCCTCGCCGATCCTCGACGACTTCGCCTCCCGCTCCGAGGGCCGGCCCCCCAAGCTCGATCGCAAGGTCTACGAGCAGGAGCTGGCGCGCCTGCAGGTGGAGCTGGTCAAGATGCAGTACTGGATCAAGCACACCGGCTTCCGCCTGATCGTGGTGTTCGAGGGCCGCGATGCCGCCGGTAAGGGGGGCACGATCAAGCGGATCGTGGAGCCGCTCAACCCCCGGGGCTGCACCGTCGTGGCCCTCGGCACCCCCTCCGATCGCCAGAAGAGCCAGTGGTACTTCCAGCGCTATGTGGAGCACTTCCCGGCAGCGGGCGACATGGTGCTGTTCGACCGGTCCTGGTACAACCGCGCCGGCGTCGAGAAGGTGATGGGCTTCTGCACCGCCGGGCAGGTGGAGGAGTTCATGCAGTCGTGCCCGGAATTCGAGCGGATGCTGGTGCGCAGCGGCATCACCCTGCTCAAGTACTGGTTCTCCGTGAGCGACGAGGAACAGGAGGCCCGCTTCCGCTCCCGGGTCGACGACCCGGCCCGGCGCTGGAAGCTCAGCCCGATGGACCTGGAGTCGCGCAACCGCTGGGTGGAGTTCTCGCGCGCCAAGGACGAGATGTTCGCGCGCACCAACATCCCCGAGGCCCCCTGGTTCACGGTGGAGGCCGATGACAAGCGCCGCGCCCGCCTCAACTGCATCCGCCACATCCTCAGCAAGGTGCCCTACGTCGACATGACGCCGCCACCGATCAAGTTGCCCAGGCGCAAGGGCAGCGGTGACTACCAGCGGCCGCCGCTGAGCGAGCAGTTCTTCGTGCCCAACCACTACCCGGGTTGAGGGATCTCCGCAGGAGTGGTCGCCGTCGACGGCACCAGCCGGCCCGAGGGTCAGGGATTCAACCGCTGCTCCCTCCAGCCGTCGGCCGCCTGCCAGCGCAGGCGCCGGTGGGGATGGGCGCCCAGCTCCAGCAGCTCCACCTGGTGGAGCGCGATGCGCAGCAGCAGGAAGGTCTGCGGCGGCGGCAGGTCATCGCCCAGGGCCTCGGGCCAGGGGCCTGCGGATGCAAACGGAGCTCCCGGCTCCGGCCAGCCCCACAGGGCCCGCCCAGCAGGGGTGAGCGCCTGCCAGTGGCGCCGCCGCTCCCGCACCAGTTGGTCGGCGGCCAGGGGGAGCAGCTCGCCGCGCAGACGGAACTGGCTGCGTGCCCTGGGCAGCAGCCAGCAGAGCTCCACAGCGGGCTGGTGGCGCAGTTCGGCGGGTTTGGCACTGCGGCCGTCGGTGAGCAGATCGAGGGCGGCCGGCCCGCCCCAGCCCCGGAACACCAGGGTGCGCAGCCGCGGCGTGCCGTCGGCCGCCACCGTGGCCAGCTGCAGCCAGCGGGCCGCCGGCGAGCGGCCCTCCCGTCCACGGGCCGCCCGCAGCACCTGGCGCCAGGGGGGGAGATCTGTGGGCGTCGGCATCGGCGCTGGGTCGGCTGGCCCGCCGCCGACCGTACCGCCTGCAGAAATCGGTGCTAGGCAAGGGCAGTGCGTCGGCCCTCGCCATTCCCCCCCTGGTCCTGGTCCATGGCCTGCTCGACACCCCGGCGGTGTTCAACGGCCTCAAGCAGGCCCTGGACGGCCGGCGCCAGCCCCTGCTGATCCCCGCCCTGCCGCTGCGGCTGGGGCGCACGCCTGTGCAGGAGGCCGCCGAACTGCTGGGGGGGCACATCGAGGCCGCCTTTGGCCGCGAGGAGCCGATCGACCTGTTGGGCTTCTCGATCGGCGGGGTGATCGCCCGCGCCTGGATTCAGCTGCTGGGCGGCGACAGCCGCACCCGGCGCTTCACCAGCGTGGGCAGCCCCCAGCAGGGCACGCTCACCGCCCTGCCCTGGCCGGCGGGCCTGTTCGGCGGCATCGCCGACCTCAAGTGGGGCAGCGCCCTGCTGGAGCGGCTCAACGGCGACCTCGACGCCCTGCGCCGGGTGGAGTGCCACAGCTTCTACTCAGCCCTGGATCTGGCGGTGCTGCCGGGCTGGCTGGCGGTGCTGCCGGTGGGGGGACGCACCATGCTGCCGGTGCTCACCCATCCCCAGCTGCTGCGCGACCCAGCGGCGATCCAGCCCCTGGCGCAGGAGCTGCTGCGGCCGTGATCGCGACCGACGGGCTGGGAATGCGTTGGCTGGTGACCGCTGGGATGGGCTGGCTGGAGGTCTCCCTGCTGGTGCGCTGGCTGTTGGGCTGGGCCCTGGCCCTGCGGCTGCCGGGTTTGCCCGAGGGTGCTCCGCTCCAGCCCGGCAGGGTGTCGGTGTTGATTCCGGCCCGCAATGAAGCCGCCACCCTGCCGCACCTGCTGGCGGGGCTGGCCCGCCAGCAGGTGCGGCCGAGCGAGGTGATCGTGGTCGACGACCACTCCAGTGACGGTACCGCCGAGGTGGCCCGCCGCAGTGCCGCCGCCTCGGGCCTGCCGCTCCGGGTGCTGCAGCCACCCCCCCTGCCCGAGGGATGGTGCGGCAAGACCTGGGCCCTGCACCACGGCGTGGGGGCCAGCAGTGGAGAGCTGCTGGTGTTCCTCGATGCCGACACCGAACCGGAGCCGGGGTTCCTCGGGCGCCTGCTGGCTTGCCAGGGCCGGCTTGGCGGCCTGGTGTCGGTTCAGCCCTTTCACCGCACCGAGCGCGCCTACGAGCAGCTCTCGGTGCTGTTCAACCTGGTGGGGCTGATGGCCGTGCCGATGGGGCCGGGCTGCGGCGTGGCGTTCGGGCCGGCGATGGTCACCAGCCGCGCCGACTACGACCGGGCCGGCGGCCATGCGGCGGTGGCCGGCAAGGTGGTGGAGGACTGGTTTCTGGCCCACTGTTACGAGCGCGCCGGGCTGCCGGTGAGCGCCTTCATCGGCGACGGCCAGATCGCCTACCGCATGTATCCCGACGGGCTGGGCGCCATGGTGACGGGCTTCGACAAGAACTTCGCCACCGCCGCCGGGGAGGTGCGCTGGCCCTGGATGGTGGCGGTGCTGCTCTGGCTGTCGGGTCTGTTCTGGGCCGCCTGGTGCCTGCCGGCAGCCCTGCTGGGCTGGCCCCTGGTGGGCAGCAGCGCCCTGGGCCCCAATGCCCTGATCTACGGGGCCTACGCCCTGCAGTTGCTGGTGCTGACTCGCCGGGTGGGGCGCTTCCGCTGGATCAACCTGGTGTTCCCGCTGCCGGTGCTCTTCTTCCTGGGGGTGTTTGTGCTGGCGATCCTCAACCTGGAGCGGGGCGAAGTGCGCTGGAAGGGGCGCCGCTTCCCCACCCGCTGATGGCCAGCGCTGCAGCCCTGAACGCGCCCGCCTGGATGGCCCTCAGTTCAGCGGCCTACTGGCTGCTGGCCTCGCTGCTGGTGGG
>JBEDAU010000103.1:0-16132 GCA_041177605.1 Cyanobacteriota bacterium
CGCTGGTTCTGCACCCACAAGCTGGCCTGGAACGCCACCAACCCCTTCCCCCACCGCCTGTTCCGCTGGCGGGGGCGCGATGGCGCCGAGCTGCTGGCGTTGATGACGGCTCCGATCGGCACCGATGGCGATCCGGTGGCGATGGAGAGCTACCGGCTGGCTTGGCAGCGCGCTACGGGGGTGCCGCAGGCCCTCTGGCTTCCCGGAGTGGGTGACCACGGCGGCGGTCCCACTGCCGAGCTGCTGGAGCAGCTGGACCTCTGGGCCCAGCAGGTTGGGGCGGCACCCCAGCGGCATGGCACCCTGCGCAGCTACCTGGCCCAGCTGGAGCCGCTGGCACCCCGCTTGCCCGTGTGGCGCGATGAGCTCTACCTGGAGCTGCATCGGGCCTGCGCCACCAGTCGGCCCGACCAGAAACGCCACAACCGCACCCTGGAGCGCCTGTTGCGTGAGGCCGAGCTGGCCGGCGTCCTGGCCGGGTTGAGGGCTGCAGACGCGGGGACCATCCCTCCCGCTCCGGACTGGCGACCGCTGCTGTTTCAGCAGTTCCACGACATCCTCCCCGGCACCTCGATCCCGGCGGTCTTCGACCAGGCCGAGCCCCAGTGGCGCCAGGCCCGCCGCACGGCCGCGCGGCAGCGGGACGGGGCCCTGCTGGATTGGCTCGGCGGGATCGCTGGGGCGGCCGCCAGGCTGCCGCAGCTGCAGCCCTGGGCCGATCGCGGCCGCGAGGGGCATCCCCGGTTCTGGTGGGTGGCCCAGCTCCAGCCGTTGCCGCCTCGCCGGTGCACGCTGCGGCTGCCGGGCGGTTCCTGGTCGAGCGCCGGGGAGGGGTTGGCGTCCCAGCCCGCCAGGGCCGGCGGCGCCTGGGTGCAGCTCCCCCCCCTGGCCGGCGTCGGAGCCCTGCGGCTGGAGTGTCGGCCAACCAGGTCCCGGCCTGCTGCCGCCGGTCTGCCGCCTCCCCCTGCCCTGGCGAATCCCGTGGAGATCAGCGGGGGCCGCTGCAGCAATGGCCTGGTGGGCTTCCAGCTCGGTGCGGCCGGGGTGGAGCAGCTCTGGGGGGGCGGCGGCCAGCCGCTCCTGGAGGGCCCGCTGCGCTGGCGCCGGTACCGCGATCAGGGGGAGTTCTGGGATGCCTGGGATCTGCCTGCCGACTACCCCGACCAGGCTCTGCCCTGGGCCTGGCAGGGACAGCCCCAGTGGATCGAGCAAGGACCGCTCTGTGCCACCTTCCTCTGGAAGGGCCGCTGTGGCTCCAGTTCGGTGCGCCTGCAGGGGCGGCTGCTGGCCGCCAGCCCGTGGCTGGAGCTGGTGGTGAGCATCGATTGGCGGCAGCGGCACGAGTTGTTGCGCCTGGAGGTGCCTTTGGCGGCGGCTGCTCCGCGCTGGGCAGCCGACACCAGTGGTGGCGTGCTCGAGCGGCCTGCGCTCCCGGTGACTGCTCGGGAGCAGGCCCGCTGGGAAGTGCCGGCGATCAGCTGGATCGCCAGTGCGGGGTCTGGGCAGGATCTGGCTGTCCTGCTGGACGGGCCCCAGGGCGTCTCAGCCGCGCCGGAGTCGCTGGGGGTGTCGCTGTTGCGGGCGCCCACCTGGCCCGATCCCGGTGCCGACAACGGCTGGCAGCGCCAGCGGCTGGGCCTGCTGCCCTGCCCGCGGGGATGGGCAGGGGAGGCGGTGCCCGCCCAGGCCGTGGCCTTCCGGGAGCCGCTCTGGTATCGGCCAGCCGACAGCCCAACGGGTCCCGGTTCTGTGCAGGCCCTGCCGCCGCTTGCCCCTGGGTTGCAGCTGGTCGGTCTCCGCCCCGTGGGCCCGGCCGAGCGGCAGGACCCGGATCTGCCGTCGGGGGAGGCGCTGCTCACGGTGCACAACCTCACACCGGCGCGGCGGCGCTTGGAGCTCGGTCCGCAGTGGCAGCTGCTGGAGCGGCTGGACCAGCCGGATCAGGCTGGGGTGCTGGCTCCCTGGCAGCTCGGTCGCTGGCGCATCCGGCAGGTCGCATCCAGCGGATGACAGGGCCGCTGGCGCCCGGCCACATCAGTCGTCGTGGTCGTCGAAGGGGCTGACCGACCCCGTCGACGGCGGCCCGAAGGCGGTGTAGATGCCGAAACCGGTGAGGCCCAGCAGCACGGCCAGCACGGCAATCGCCACGCTGAGCGCCGGTGAGGTGGTGGTGCTGGGGTCCATGGGCCAGGGATCCGGAGGAATGGCCGTGCGGCGGGCCCGGGCTCGACTGAGGCCCCGACAGGGCCTCTGTGACGGCCAGCGTCACAAGTCTCGACACCCGGGCGCGCTGTGACGGGCTGGCCACTTACAGTAGCCAGAGCGAATTCCCCCAGCGAGAGGTCCCAGCTGCCATGGCCCAACGCACCCGTCTCGGAGATCTGCTGCGCCCGCTGAATTCCGAATACGGCAAGGTGGTGCCGGGCTGGGGCACCACCCCGGTCATGGGCGTGTTCATGGCCCTGTTTCTGGTGTTCCTGCTGGTCATCCTGCAGCTCTACAACAAGTCGTTGTTGCTCGAGGGCATCACGGTGAACTGGAATGGTGTGGGCTGAGCGGCTCTGCTGAGCTCGCCCACTCCCTTCACCCTGGGTCATGAACATCTTCGGTATCGGACTTCCTGAGATGGCGGTGATCGCCGCCATTGGTCTGTTGGTGTTCGGGCCCAAGCGGTTGCCCGAGCTGGGTAAGACACTTGGGCGCACCCTGAGGGGTTTCCAGTCGGCCTCCTCCGAATTTGAAAAGGAGTTGCGCTCGGCCATGGCCTCCGCCGAAACCCCTGGCCAGCTCGATGTCTCGGCCGCCACGGAGCAGCTCTCTGACCAGCCCGGCGAAGCCACCGCCCCTGGTGGGTCTGCGGCGGCCGATCCCGCCGTCATGCCTCCTTCCTGAGCGGGGTGAGCACCACCCTTTCTGGTGCAGCGCAGGGCCCGTCGCTCCAGTTGGTTGTGGGTCTGGGCAATCCTGGCGACAAGTACGCCGGCACCCGCCACAACGTGGGATTCATGGCCCTCGACCGGATGGCCTCGTCGGCCGGCACCCCCTTTCGCCAGCAGAGCAAGCTCCATGGCCTGCTGGCGGAGGTAGGCCAGGGGGCGACCCGCCTGAGGTTGCTCAAGCCCCAGACCTTCATGAACGACAGCGGCCGTTCGATCCGGGCTGCTCTCGACTGGTTCTCGCTCGAGCCGGCCCAGGTTCTGGTGGTCGTCGACGACATGGATCTGCCCTTTGGCCGCCTGCGCCTGCGAGCGGCCGGCAGTGCCGGGGGTCACAACGGTCTCCGCAGCGCGATCCGTCACCTCGGCACCGACCAGTTTCCACGCCTGCGGATTGGCATCGGCGCCCCTGCGGTGGATCCGTCAGAGCGGCGGGCCCGCACCGTGGGCCATGTGCTGGGTCGGTTCGCGGCGGCTGAGCAGGTGCTGCTCGAGGCCGTGCTGGCCGAGGTGGAAGCGGGCATCGGGGTGATCCAGCGGCTTGGCGTGGAGCGGGCTGGTAACCGCTTGAACAGTTTTCAGCCAACGGTGGCTGCAGGCTGAGCTGATGGCCCGCCTGCCCACCACCACAGCCCAGTTGCGCGTGCTGCGCCAGTGCTTCCGCCAGCGGTTGGTGGAGGGCGAAGTGTGCGCCGGCGGGTTTGAGTGGAGCTTCATCTGGGCCTTTGACCGCGGAGAACTCAAGGTGGAACCCTCCCTCGGCCGGGCGCTGATCCAGGACGCCCTGCTGCGTTTCCTGCTCAAGAGCGACTATCAACTGGAACCCGGCGGGGATTACGCCTTCACCGTGCGCGCTCAGTTCTGAGGCCCGCGGGCCTGGAGGTGGCACCAGCCCGACTCAGACTCCGGTGCCGGCGGCCTCAGGGCCTGACCCCAATGGCGCTCCAGCAGCAGCTGGGCCACCACGTCATCGACGTCCCGGGGCGGCAGGCGCAGCCCCTCGGGCAGCAAGCGACGCCAGCCCCGGGCTGGATACAGCTGCCAGTAGCGCCGGCGGGCTGCCAGTGTCGTTCCCCGCTCGTCGACCAGGTCCACCTGGAGCCCCAGTCGCTCGAGCTGCAGCTGCCACTGGCGACTGTGGGTGCCATTGCCTAGCAACACCTGCTCCAGACCCTGGGCCTGCCAGCGACGCAGCAGACTGAGGCTGGCCTGGGGAGGCAGCACGGCCGCGGCCACCACCTGGGCCTGTCGCCGTTGGGCCAGGGCAAGACCGCACTTGTTGCGGCCGGGGTCCACCCCAGCCAGCCAGGTCGCAGCAGCCATGCCATCTTTTGGGCTCATGGACGCCGCGGCTGCCAGGGGCTCGCTTCGGGCCGGCTCCAGCGCAGCTCCACGGCGATCGGATCAGGGGTTTCGGCATCCCGCAGGGCCACGGCCTCGAGCTGGGCGATCTCGCCGGCGGGGCGCCCGGCCAGCGCTTCGGTGAGCTGTCGCACGTTGGTGGGATCCACCTGCAGTCCGTCCACCAGGCTGCCCTGGCGCTGGGCCCGGGCGAAGGCCGCTGCCAGCAGCAGGTTCAGTCGGCGTCCCAGCTGTTCCGCACTGCGCAGGTCCGCTTCGATCGTGGTGCTGGCCAGCACCTCATCGGTGCGGATCACCTGGCGGTTGGGGCGCAGGTCCGGGAAGGCCAGCACCTGGCGTTCCCCGCGCAGCACGTTGGCGGCCGACAGGATGCTGACCACCCAGCTGCCGGGACGTGCCAGCAGGGCGGTGAGCCTGTTGATGTCTTCCTTCGGCACCAGCAGGATCTGCCGGTCGACCGGTTGGCCCGGCAGCACGCGGCGGAAGGCATTGAGGTTGGCTTGCTGCAGCAGCGCGTCAATCACCGCCTTGGCCTGCTGGGGCTGTTGCAGGGTGACCTTGGCACTGGCGAGGGCCTGGCCGCTGGTGATCACCACATCGCCGCGGCGCAGGGCGATCAGATTGGATTCCAGCTCCTTCAGCTCCTGGGCGCCGGCATTGATCCGTGAGCGCACGCGCGCCAGTTCGGCCTCGGTGCGGCGGATCTCGCCATCGCGACTGCGCACCTCCCGGCTCAGCCGATCGCGCTCGGCCTGCAGGCGGTCACGCTGCCTTTGCAGCGGCTCCAGCTCCCGGCGCAGGGTGGCCGCCCGCTGCTGGGCCTCCTGAAAGCGCTGTTGCACCTGCCGGCGACTGGCTTCAGCCCTGGCCAGTTCAGCCTTGCCGGCGGCCAGGGCGGCACGGTCGCTGCGCAGGCGGGCTTCCAGCTGGTCGAGCTCAAACAGGCCCACCCGCAGCCGCTCGCTCACCAACACCATCAGCCCCAGGGAGATGGCGCTGATCAGGCTGCCGGTCAGCACGGTGATCAGCACTGCCGTACGGCGCGGCCGCAGCCCCAGCAGGCTCAGGCGTGCCTTCCCCACCCGACTCCCCAGCCGGTCGCCCAGGGTGGAGAGCACCCCGCCCAGCACCAGCAGAGCCAGGATCAGCAGCCAGCCCGACACGTTTTGCTGCGACGTGGTTTCAGTATCCCCCGGCTCGCTGTCGTGGCTGCATCCAGCCGCCCTTGGGCAGAAGCTGAGGCAGAAGATCCTGGCCCAACCCTGCTGCTGAGCGATCAGCGGGGGGGCGAGCCGTCCCCTGGATGCGGGACCTAACTGAATCGCTTGGCCAGGGCGATCGGGTCGAAGACCGTGATTTTCTTGCGATCGATCTGAACCAGGCCGTCCTGGCGCAGGTCGCCCAGCAACCGGGTGATGGTGACCCGGGTGGAGCCGATCGCCTCAGCGATCGCCTGGTGGGACAGCCGCAGGTCGATCGTGATCCCCTCGCTGCTGGGAACGCCGAAGTCGCGGCACAGCACCAGCAGGAAACTCACCAGCCGCGAACTCATGTCGCGATGGGTGAGCGTCTCGATCATCGTCTCGGTCTGCAGGATCCGGGAGGAGAGGCCCTGCAGCAGCAGCAACCCCACACTGGCGTCCTGCTCGATGGCCTGGCGCACCGAGGTGGCCGGTGCGGTCACCAGCTCCACCCGGGTGAAGGCAATCGCGTGATAGAAGCGGTCGGAGCGTTGGCCGGTGAGCAGGGAGAGCACGCCAAACAGGCTGTTTTCACGCAGAAGCGCCACCGTGATTTCCTCACCGCTCTCGTAGACCCGCGACAGCCGCACCGCTCCCCGCCGCAGCAGATAGACCCGCTCGGCCGGGTCACCCGGGAAAAAGATCGTCTTGCTGCGCTCAATCGTTTCGACGCTGCTGCCGCTGAGGCCCCGCATCACCTCCAGCAGGGTGCTGCCCCCCTGGTTGGCGGTGCCGATGCCGGCCACCGCACCGGGGGATCCCGTGGAGGGTGTGGTGGCGGTTCGGCTGAATCCGCGGGTGGCGCCGACCATGGCGGGGCTGGGGCAGTGGCTGGGACGCTACGGAGCGCCCCCACGCCCCCTTGTAGCAACCATCACGGTTTGGCTGGCGACCCCGGGACCTGTCCTCGGTGGTTCATGTGTACTGCGCTAGGGGTGGTGTCCTGAGGTTGTGAAGTCGGCCGATCCCGCTACATTCAGGTTCCTGATGCCCGGCGTTGATGACTGCCAGCCTGTCTGCCAGCAGCACCCTGAACGGCCCTGCTGGCAGGCCTGGCGGCAGCCATGCTTCGGGTCATCGCGGTGGCCCCGGCGTGGCATCCCGCCAGCCCTGGCCCCCGGCACCGGGTGATGGTCTGGCGGTTGACGGGTCTGTGGCCGGGCGTGCCCCCCTGCAGCTGGTGGCCCAGCCGGAGGGTCTGCTCCAGGTGCACACGGCTCCCTTTCGCGGCAGTTTTTCCGCGGTGCTCAGCCAGGCCCTGCGCACCGCTGGCCTGGGCAGCCGGGTGTTGATCAGCCAGTTCCTCAAGGGCGGGGTCGAGCAGGGGCTGGCCCACAGCCCCTGGTTGTGTGGTCGGCTCCAGTGGTTGCGTCCGGCTGTGCCGGCTTGCCTCGGGGAGCCGGCGGCCAGCCACGACAGCGACATCTGTGCGGCTGTCCGGGAGGTCTGGACCTTCAGTCGCGAACAGCTGCTCGCCGGAGCTGTGGATCTGATGGTGCTCGATGAGCTGGCCCTGGCGGTTCAGCTCGACTACATCCCCTTGGCGGACGTGCTGAGGGTCCTCGAGGAGAGGCCTGCCCATCTGGATGTCATCCTGACAGGCCCTGCCATGGCACCGGAGCTGATGGCCCTGGCCGATCAGGTGACCCAGCTCCGGCGCGGTCTCTAGCTCCTTCGCGTCGCCCGCCCAGCCCCATGCTCAAGAACGACCGCTGGATCACCGAGCAGGCCTCCGCCGGCATGCTGGAGCCGTTCCAGGCCAATCTGGTGCGCCACCTGGATCCAGCCAACCAGGCGCAGCCCGTGCTCAGCTATGGCTGCTCTTCCTATGGCTACGACCTGAGGCTCTCGGCCAGGGAGTTCCTGATTTTCCGCCATGTGCCCGGCACGGTGATGAACCCCAAGCGGTTCAATCCCGCCAATCTGGAGCCGGCCCCCCTGCACAAAGACACGGATGGGGCGTATTTCATCTTGCCGGCTCATTCCTATGGGCTTGGTGTAGCGCTCGAGAAGATGCGGGTACCCCCAAACATCACGGTGATCTGTCTGGGGAAGAGTACCTACGCCCGCCTTGGCATCATTGTCAACACCACCCCGGCTGAGGCCAGCTGGGAAGGCCATCTCACCCTGGAGTTCAGCAACTCCTCAGGGGCAGACTGCCGCATCTATGCCAACGAGGGTATCTGCCAATTGCTGTTCTTCGAAGGCGATCCCTGCGAGACCACCTATCAGGATCGAGCTGGCAAGTATCAACACCAACCCGAACGCGTCACCCTCGCCCGCGTGTAGAATCAGCGCGCCCCCACACCCGGTGAGGACGGCCCAGCCGCAGATGGTCGGTCGCCCCCGCCAGTCCCCAGGTTGGCCTGCGTTATGGCGCCAATCTCGCCTTGTGGAGTCGACTCCGCTCATACCAGTCAGCGAACTGCGGGGTCCAACGTTGCAGGTGGGGCCACATCAGGTCACAGAGCTCACGGATCTCCTGCTGGGCATCGAGCTTGGCGCGCAGGTCAAGAAAGTGGAGGAACGCCCGCAGGGTGAAGCTCACCACGAAATGTTGGCGGTAGTCGAAAGGCAGGATGCCGCGGGCGTGCTCCTCGGCGAAGCCAGCGCCCAGCAGATCCCGGTAGCGCTCCGCGGCGGCCCGGCAGAGATCGAGGTCCAGAGCGCGTTGCTCGGCGGTGTAAGCGTATTTCTTGCCCTGGCGGTCGCTGTAACTGCCCTCGGGGCGCAGGTAGAACACCTCTTCAAGCTCAAGCTCGCCGTTGGCGGCCCGGCAGATGCGATCGCCTGTGTAGCGCATCGACTGCACATCAAAACTGACGCCCACCCTGTGGGTGCGGGCCTGTTGCATGACCGAATGGGGAAACCAGCCCACGTTGAGCACGATCTGGGCGTGCTCCAGGGGGCCGTAGTGGCCGCGCTCCCCGGCCAGCAGCCGCTTCACGCAGATCTCGCCGGCCCTGGTTTCATCCGGCCACGTGGCCCGATCGGCGGCCACGAATCCCTCGCTGTAGTCCTGGTGCATACCCGCATACACGCACTGCTGCGGGTTGGGGGTGGCCGCAATCAGGTCTACCCGGAAGCGCGGGTCCATCAGCCGTGGCTGCGAGGTGCGGCCATCGTGGCAGCTTCTGGCATCCCCGCTGCTGCCCTGCCCAGCGGCGGGGCATCGCCCGGGTCCAGTCTGCTCACGGCGCCCACACCGGCCAGGCTGGGCAAGGGATCGCCGCTGAGCAGGGCTGCGGTGAGTTGCTGCAGGTCGGTGGCGCTGCGGGCTCCGATGGCGCGCCCCACCGGTTGGCCGGCTGCGTCAAACAGCTCCAGCTGCGGGATGCCGTTGACCGCGTAGCGCTCCAGCTCAGGGGCCCAGCGCGGGTTGTCGACGTTGAGCAGCACGATGTCGAGCCGCCCGCGGTGCTGGGATTCGATCGACGCCATGGCCGGGGCCATGGCGCGGCAGGCCTCACACCAGTCGGCGTAGAACTCCACCAGGGTGGGCCGGCCATTGCTGAGGGCCACCGGCAGGTCGAGCGATTGGCGGGCCAGCGTCTCCAGCGGGGCCGCGGGCTGCAAGCCACCGCGCCACCACACCACGGCAGCGGCCAGCAGGGCAGCAATGGTGAGCAGCAACACGCGCTCGCGCTGACCGATGGCGGGGCTGGTCATGATGGGCGAAGCCTGTTGCTGCAGGGTGGGGGCACTCTGCCAGCGCCGGGCCGGGATCCGCGTCCCCTGCCCCACCGCCCAGGACCCTTGAAGCGGCGCCTCACCCTCCACTTCCCACGTGAGGCGGTCCACCAGCCGATCACCTACCGGCTGGCGGTCGACTTCGATGTGGCGGCCAAGATCCTGCGGGCCCAGGTGGCTCCCAATCAGAGCGGCACCATGGTGGTGGAGCTCTCCGGCGACATTGACGAGCTCCAGGCGGCCGAGGTCTGGCTGGAGAGTCTGGGCCTGGGGATCAACAGGGCCCCAGGCCAGATCCGCATCGACCGGGAGCGCTGCGTGGACTGCGGCATCTGCTCCGGCGTGTGCCCGAGCGGGGCCCTCAGTTTCACGGCGCCGTCTTGGCGGTTGGCCTTCGATGCGCAACGCTGTCTGGTGTGTGAGCAGTGCATTCCCAGCTGCCCGCTGGAGGCCATCGCTCTGGTGCTCGACCAACCGTGAACTCTCCCCTGCGGATGCTGCTGTTGCCGCTGCGGGCGCCCATGCTGCTGGTGCTCACGGCGATCGCGATCTACGAGGGCTTGCACTGGAGCCGGCCCGCTGCTCCCGGTGCCGGTGGCGTGGGCAGCCTGCTCTGGTCGATCGACTGCCTGCACGCCCTGCTGGTGGTGATGGTCTGCACCATGCCGGACCAGCTGCTGCGCTGGGTGTCGGGACTGATGGCCGCCAGTCGGGTGATGAGTCTGGTGTTCAGCCTCCTGATCGTGACGGTGGGTGGTCTGTACCTGCTCCACCTGGAGGTGCTGGCCAATGTGCTGATCCTGGCTTCGGCCGTGCTGCTGGCCAGGCTGGATCTGGCCCGGATCCGGGTGACGGCCTCACCGCTGTTTCAGGCCGTGGGGTTCACCCTGCTGGTGCTGGGGGGGGCCGGCGTGGGCCGCTGGTTGGTGGCCCGCTGATCCAGCCTTGCCCTCTTCCCCGGCTGGTGCGACGGGGACAGGACGCCAGGGGCGGGTTTGCGGCCTCAGCTCCAGCAGCGGGGGTGGCGCGGCTGCTGGAAGCTCCAGGCATTGCCCGCCACCTTTTTGACGTACAGACGGGTTTCTGGGAAGGGGATGGCCTCCACCCAGAGCTCGGGTTCAGCGTGGAGCTGGGGTGTGACCCACCCTGCCACCGCCCCGGGCCCGGCGTTGTAGCTGGCGATCGCCAGCAGGGGGTGGCCCTGCCAGCGCTGCAGCAGCTGGCTGAGGTAGCGGGCGCCGAGGGCCGCATTGCGGTGCGGATCCTCCAGGGCGGCCTGGGCCAGGGGCTGGCCGGCCAGTTCGTTGGCGGTCTCGGGCATCAGCTGCATCAGACCGACGGCCCCCACGGCCGAGCGCACCGTGGGGCTGAACCGTGACTCCTGCTTGGCCACCGCCGCCAACAGGGTGGCGCGGATTCCGCTGGCCCTGGCGGCGGCGCCGAGCTCCGGGCCAAAGGCCGGTTCGTGCAGGTCCTGTTCGAGCTCCTTTGCCAGCCGGCACTGGGTCGGTGGCACCCGCAGGCTGGCCTGTTCCAGCTGCCCCAGTCCGATCCAGTGGTCACCCACCGCGCGGCGCAACCGTCCCTCCAGCTGCAGTTCCCTGGGGACCTGGGGTGGGCGCCCCTGGCGCCGGTATCGCCAGTGCTCCCAGGCCTCCAGGGACTGATCGAGTCGCCACAGCCGATCGAGCTCGGCGTCACCGCTCTGGAGCGGCCGCCAGGGCCCGCCGACCAGCTCGCTCGGCCCCGGCGCCCCAGCCCGAGACCTGGCTGGCTGGTCGCTCACCAGGCTCAGGCGTCCCAGCCCCAGGCGTTCTGCAGCCCGCCAGCCGTAGTAGCCACCGGGATGGACCTGCAGCAGTCGCTGCCACTGCTGGCGTGCCAGCACCGGTTGGCCCAGCTGCCACCGGCTCAGGCCGAGCCAGAACAGGCGCCGGCTGGCCAGCAGCGGCGGCTGGTGGGCCGCAGTGCGGGGCTCAGCCAGCAGCGTGATGGCCTGCTGCCACTGCCCTTGCAGCAGGGCTTCGCGGGCGAGTTGCCACTGCAGTTCCCAGCTGGCTGGATCGCCGGGCCAGCGCTTCAGCACGGCCAGGGCTGCCGCATGGCTCCTGGAAGCCAGCGCCCGCCGTGCCGACACCGGGGCGCTCTGTTGCAGGGCCGGTGGCAGCTGCGCCAGGGCCGCCTGGCCGCTCGCCGTGGTGCTCTCGCTCAGCAGGCGCACGGCCTCGCTGGCTTCCGGGCTGGTGGGCTGCCGCTGGGCCAGCTGCAGCAGCAGGCTCTCGGCCTGGCTCGCCCGGTCAGGTGTGTCGTGCAACAGGCTGCGGGCGATCGCCAGCTGGCTGGCTGGACCTGGGCTCTGGCCATGGAGGCAGGCGAGGGCAGCGACCCCGTCGCCCAGCTGCGCCAGGCCGGCTGCCAGCTGGTCGCGCTCCCGCGGCTGCAGCGGTGGGGTGGGGCTGCCACAGCGCTCGCGCATCCGCTCCTCGGCTCCCGGCCAGCGCACCCCCCAGCGGGCCAGGTGCAGGGCCGCCTCCCCATCGCCGGCCTCCTGGGCGGCGGCCAGGGCGGCTGGATGGGCCGGGAACTGGCGGCGCAACTGCCGATGCAGCCCCGGTTGGCTCCGGCCGAGCACGTAGAGAGCGTCGGCCGCAGCCGGTACGACGGGGAAGCGCTGCCCCAGCTGACGCCAGAGTTGCTCGGCTCCCGGCTGATCGGCCAGGGCGGTCAGCGCTTCGGCATCGCGCTTGAGCACCAGGGCGGCCAAGGGGTCGCGGCCCCAGCCCTGGGCCCGCAGCAGGCGGTGCTGACGCCGGGGGTCGTCGGCCGACCGGGCCGCCAGCAGCAGGCTGGCTTCGCGCCGCAGGGCCGGATCCAGGGCCCAGCGCTCCAGGGCTGTCAGCAGGGGGGCGGGCGTGTCGGGATTGGGGACCGGCAACAGGCCCTGGGCAGCGCGCCCCGCCAGCAGGGTTCCCGCGCTGCCCAGGCAGGCGATGGCGAGCAGCGATGCAAGGCGCGCCATCGGGGGAACCGGAACAGCGTGCATTCTGGGCCGCGTAGGCTCAGGCCTTGTTTGACGATCCATGGCCCAGCTGGCCTTTGGCACCGACGGCATCCGTGGCCGTGTGGGCGACCAGCTCGGCCCGGAACTGGCCCTGCAGCTGGGTTACTGGGCCGGTGTGGTGCTTCCCCCCCAGGGCCCGGTGCTGATCGGTATGGATTCCCGCAGCAGCGGACCGATGCTGGCTGCGGCACTCACGGCGGGGCTCACGGCCGCAGGCCGAGACGTCTGGCAGTTGGGGCTGTGCCCCACGCCTGCTGTGCCGGGCGCGATCCGGCGCCAGGGGGCCGCCGGTGGGCTGATGGTGTCGGCCAGCCACAACCCGCCCCATGACAACGGCATCAAGGTGTTCGGTGCCTCCGGCGCCAAGCTCTCCCGTGACCAGCAGCAGCGCATCGAGGCCGGCCTGGCCGGCACGGCCCAAGCCTCCGGGGCATTCCGCGCCGATGGTCGGTCGCTGGAACGCCCCGACCTGCTCGACGAGTACCGCCATGCCCTGATTGCCAGCGCCGCCGGCCAGCGCCTCGACGGCTGCCGGATCGTGCTGGATCTCTGCCACGGCTCGGCCACGGCCTGTGGGGAGTCGGTCTTTGCCGCCCTGGGGGCCGACCTCACGGTGTTGCACGGCGAGCCCGACGGCCGCCGCATCAACGTCGACTGCGGCAGCACCCATCTGGAGGCCCTGCGTCAGGCGGTGCTGGAGTGCGGCGCCGCCATGGGCTTCGGCTTGGACGGCGATGCCGACCGCATGCTGGCGGTGGATGGCCGGGGTCGGGTGGTGGATGGCGATCAGATCCTCTTTCTCTGGGGTCAGGCCCTGATGGCTGAGGGGGCGCTCCCGGGCAACCGGATCGTGGCCACGGTGATGAGCAATCTGGGTTTCGAGCGCGCCTGGCAGGCGTGTGGTGGCGTCCTGGAGCGCACCCCGGTCGGGGATCAGTACGTGCATGCCGCCATGGAGCAGCTGGGGGCTGGACTGGGGGGTGAGCAGTCGGGCCATATCCTCTCGGCCCGCCATGGCATGAGCGGCGACGGTCTGCTCACGGCACTGCAGGTGGCCGTGCTGCTGGCTGGCCGAGGTCAGAGCCTGGCGGAATGGCTGGATGGCAGCTTCACGGCTTTTCCCCAGACCCTGGTGAACGTCACGGTGCCTGACCGGCAGCGCCGCACCCAGTGGCATGACTGTGACCCCCTGCGCCAGGCCGTGGAGCGGGCTGAAGCGGCAATGGCGGGCTCCGGCCGGGTGCTGGTGCGGGCCAGCGGCACCGAACCGCTGCTGCGGGTGATGGTGGAGGCGGCCGATCCGGCGGCTGTGGAGCACTGGGCCGATCACCTGGCCCGCGAGGCCGACCGTTGCCTCAATGGCGCCTGATCGCCAGGTCGCGGGCCAGGGCCAGCGCCCCAGCACAGGCATCGCCGGCCGGAGCGGCGAGCCTCGCCGTGGGGCATTGGCGTTGCAGGGCGCCCGAGAAGGCCTGGTGGAGCGGCAGCAGGTGATCCAGGGCCCCACCTGCTGTCCATACCGGTGGAGCCTCCAGCTGCAGGTGGGCGGCGATGGCTGCCACCATCCGGGCCAGGGCTGCGCCTGATCGCTCCACGATCGTCTGTGCCTGGCGGTCGCCCGCCTGGGCGGCTGCGGCCACCAGGGGCGCCAGGGCGGCAAAGCCCCTGGCCCCGAAGCCCGGCTCCACCACCCGAGCCTTGATCGCCTGGGGGGCCTGCGGGTCGGAGATCTCCAGACCCAGGGCCTGCCAGAGCCCGGCCTGCAGCGCCGTGGGCTGTGCACGGCCATCGGCCATGACCAGGCTCAGGCTCAGCCCGTCGCGGCCGATGTCACAGGCGGAGCCGGCCTGATCGAGCAACCAGCCCCAGCCCCCGCAGCGGTGCTCCTCACCGGCGGCGTTGCGGCCGATGGCGATCGTGCCGGTGCCGCTGATCACCAGGATGCCGGCCCCCTCCACGCCCATGGCGCCCCGCAGGGCGGTGCGCTCATCGCCGCCCACCCAGAGCCGCTCGCCAGGCAGGGCCAGCGCCTCCTGGGCGAGGGCCCGGCCGCGCTGCTCGCTGCTGCTGCCCAGCTCGATGCCGCTGGCCCCCACGGCAGCTGCCGTCAGATCCCCCCCTGAGCCCTCCAGCTGGGCCAAGGCAGCGGCCAGGCTGCAGCGGATGGCCTCCTGAAACCGCTGGGGGCCGGTGGGCGCTGCCAGATGGACCACGCCGGGTCCCTCCCCCTCGGCCAGCACTTCCCCGCTGTCCGCGTCCGCCAGCCGGCAGCTGGTGTGGGTCTGGCCGGCGTCGAACCCTGCAATCAGGGTGCCGGTGGGCGGGCCATCAGCCATGGCTCTGCGGCTGCGCTTCGGCGGCGGCCACGCTGGCGACCGCAAACCAGCCGATCAGCTGCACCTCCGGTCGGAAGAAGATCGTGTCGGTGAGGCCCTGCACCCCCAGCGCCGCCACGATGGCGATCGCCGCCAGTGCCGGCAGGGCGGCATCGCCGGCGGCACGCCACTGGGCGAGGGCCGAGCGCAGGCAGCTCAGCACGAGGCCGATGCCGGCCAGCAGCCCGGGGAGCCCCGCCTCCACCGCCAGCTCCAGGGGAATCGAGTAAGCACTCAGGGCATTGAACTTCGGCTGCTGGTAGAGCGGATAGATCAGGTTGAAGGCGTCGTTGCCCGGGCCGATGCCGATCCAGGGGCGGGCCTGGATCATGTCGAGCGCGGCCAGCCACACGTTGATGCGGAAGTTGTTGGAGCTGTCCCCCCGACCGGCCAGCAGACTCAGCACCCGCACCCGCAGCGGCTCCACCTGAATCACCAGCACGGCCAGCAGGGCGATGCCCCCCACCAGCAGCAGCCCCGGCAGCAGCCGGCGCCACAGGGGTGGCCAGCGGCGGGTCAGTCGGCCGGCCAGCAGCAGCAGACTCACGCCTGCGGCCGCCACCAGGCCCATCCAGGCTCCGCGGCTGTAGGTGAGCACCAGGGCGGCGATCCCCAGCACCAGGGCTGCCAGGGCGAACAGGCGCCGGGCCGGCCGCTGCCAGCGCAGCAGGGCCGCCAGGGCCAGGGGCAACAGGGCCAGCAGGTAGCCGGCCAGCAGGTTGGGGTTGTCGAGGGTGGAGTAGATGCGCACCGTGCCATCGGCCACGGAGTTGGGGTCGGCCCAGCGAGCCAGCTCAGAACCGTCGCCATAGAGCTGTCGCAGGCCGGTCACGCTGGTGAGCAGGCCGCCGGCCAGCAGGGCGGCCACGATTCGGTCCCACCAGAGCGGTGCGCTCGCCAGCAGCTGGCGCATCAGCGCGTAGACGCCCAGATAGCTGAGCAACTTGAGCAGTCCCTTGGCAGCGGCGATCGGCACCGGCGACCATCCGGTGGCCACCAGGGTCACCCCCAGGATGATCAGGATCCAGCGGTGGATCGGCTGCAGGGTGGCCGGGGCGGTGCCAAGGGCCCACACCAGCCACAGCAGGCCGCTGGCGGCGATCAGCAGGCTGAGGCCGCTGCGGCTCAGTAGTGGCAGCCCCGCCATCAGGGCACAGAGCAGCAGGCCGGCGATCAGTGGCAGGCGGCCAGCCAGCGGACCTGCCGGCTGGCCGGCCAGCACTCCCTGCCAGCGCAGCAACCAGGCTGCGGGTAATCCACCTGGCTGGCTGGGGGCTGCCGGTGAGGGCTGGGAGGCACGCACGGGCAGCCGATCAACAGGCCTGAATTATCGGCTTCCCCTGCTGACCGCTGCTCTCCGGGCGGCCAGTTCAGCGCGGGCTGGCGTCGCGCTGCCAGCGAACCCGGTAGACCGGCAGGCCCTGGTCAAGCACGTAGCGCTCCCGCTCGGTGGGCAGGGGCAGGGGG
>JBEDAU010000104.1:0-3933 GCA_041177605.1 Cyanobacteriota bacterium
CCACGACGGCCGGGAGCCGCGGCGCCTCCATCCCCTGCCGCGGGGCCTGGTGGAGCTCTACGGCCTGTTGGCGGTGCTGGTGGTGCTGGTGCCGGAATGGATGGCGGAGGGGGCACTGGGCAGCTGGGCACCCGGCCGCAGCCAGGACGCCCTGCCGCCGGCATCGAGCGCCTGGCAGAGGGTGCCGGAACTGCGGCTGGCCGGCATGAGCCTGGCGGAGCTGCGCTTGCTGGCGGCCGACCTGGGGCTGCGCCACTACGCCAGCCTGCGGCGGGAGCGCCTCAGCGGCCGCCTGCTGAGGCGCCTCAAACGCGGCAAAGCGCTGTGATAGCTTTGCTCCTGCCGGGGCGTAGCGCAGCTTGGTAGCGCACCACTTTGGGGTAGTGGGGGTCGTGGGTTCAAATCCCGCCGCTCCGATTGTTCCGGTCCCGTTCTGAAGCCTGCTTGGCTTCCACGGCCATTTTCTCCAGCCCGGTTCTTCCGGACTCACACAGCCGGCTTCCCCAGCCGGCTTTTTTGTGGCTTGACTCAGCGCAGGCGAGTGCGCCCTCCCAGGCGGGCCAGCCAGCGGTTGACGCGGGGACGCAGCGACGGCGGCACCTCGCTGTGGAGCTCCTGCAGCTCGTGGGCCGCCAGCCGGTGCATCTCACGCACGTCGACGCGCCAGAGCGCCTCGGCCTCCCGGATCAGGCGGGCCCAGGTGCGCACCACCTGCCAGCGCATCAGCCGCGGACGGGGCGAAGCCATGCAAGGGGACGGCATGACCCCAGGCTGGCGAGCTGGCAGCGGCAGTCCGGAGATCAGCGCCTGGGCTTCAGGCAGTGGAAGCAATCCTGTAGGGGCGGGGCGGCACTCAGGCCGCCTCAACCGGTTGCACCGCAAACGACAGGGCCCGCGCCTCCCGCTCACTGAGGCGACGGGTCCAGGCGCCGGGCACCGGGTCGTTCCAGCGGAAGCCGGCCTGCTTGGCCCGATGGCGCTCGGCGTAGCTGAGCTGGGCCCGGAACAGCCGCCGCGGCTCCATGGCGGCCTCGAGCATCCCCTCGAGACCAGCGCAGCGCTCCAGCACCTGGGCCAGATAGGTGCAGTCGGTGAGGGCCCGGTGGGCGGCCCAGACGGGCACGCCGTAGGCCAGGGCCAGATCCCGCACCGAGGGGTTGCTGCGCAGCTGCCGCTCGGCCGGCCAGCGGATGTCCTCCATCGAGCAGATCCAGGGCTGGGTGATGGCGGGCAGCGGTCCCCGCCCGAACCACTGGCGATCGAAGGCGGCGTTGTGGGCCAGCACCGCGTCGGCCGCCGCCAGCATCGCCTCGAAGCACTGGAGGCCGGCCTGCCAGGGCTGGGGCAGCCGGCTGATGGCGGCTGGAATGCCGTTGATGGCCTCGGCGGGGTTGGCCTCCACTGGCAGCAGGAACGACACCTGGGCCAGCACGGCCCGCTCCGGCACCCGGAACAGCACCGCGCCCACCTCGATGCAGGCGCCGGTGGCCGGATCCAGGCCCGTGGTCTCGGTGTCGAGGATCAGCAGCTGGCGCGGGCAGCCAGACTCCCCCAACGCCGCCCCAGGCAGCTCGGCCGCCTGCTCAGCCGGCGCCTGGCCCGCGACGGGGGGCGGAGGCAGCGGATCGGCGGGGCTGGCCGCTGCCCGGTCGAACTCGGGCCAGAGGCTGGGTTGGTCGGGCTGGGCGGCCGGCACGGCGAGGGCGGGAACCAACGCTCCCCATGCTCCCAGGTCAGGCAATAGGGTTTCGCCACTGCCTCCCTGGAGTCCATGGGCCTCTCCGCCGGCGACCGCGCCCCCCTCATCGACCTGAGCGACCAGCACGGCCAGCAGCGGCGCAGCGACCAGCTGGCGGGCCGGGCCCTGGTGCTCTTTTTCTATCCCAAAGACGACACCCCCGGCTGCACCATGGAGGCCTGCGCCTTCCGCGACAGCTACGCCGACATCCAGGCCCTCGGCGCCGAGGTGTGGGGGGTGAGCGGCGATGACGCCGGCAGCCATCAGCGCTTCGCCGGTCGCCACAACCTCCCCTTCCCCCTGCTGGTGGACCAGGGCAACCGGCTGCGCCAGGCGTTCGGGGTGCCCTCGGTGCTGGGGCTGCTGCCGGGGCGGGTCACCTACGTGATCGACGGCGAGGGAGTGATCCGTCACGTGTTCAACAACCTGCTCGATGGGCCGGCCCACCGCCGCGAGGCCCTCGACGCCCTGCGCCGCCTGCAACCGGCCTGATGGCCCGCTGGCAGCAACGGGGGGCGCTCTGGCTGCTGGAGCCCACGGGTTCGGCCCGCGGCACCCTCGCCTTCATTGGCGGCAGTTACCTGGCCGCCAGCCCCCAGCTCAGCTACCGCCGGCTGTTGGAGGCGCTGGCGGTGCGGGGCTGGCGCATCCAGGCCTGGAGCTACGTGCCGGGCTTCGACCACCAGGCCCAGGCCAACGAGGCCTGGCGCGCCTTCCGCGTCCGCGGGGCGGCCAGCGCCGGAAGCACCAGCGAGCCCACCCTGCGGCTGGGCCACAGCCTGGGCTGCAAGCTGCACCTGCTGGCCCCCGACGGCGGGCGTGGCTGTGATGGGCTGGTGGCCCTGAGCTTCAACAACTTCTCGGCCGAGCGCTCGGTGCCGCTGCTGGCCGAACTCGGCCAGCAGCTCAACTTCCGCAGTGAATTCAGCCCCTCACCGCAGGACACGCTCGAGCAGGTGAGCCGCAGCTACAGCCAGCCCCGCAACCTGCTGGTGCGGTTCAGCCGAGACGGCATCGACCAGAGCCGGCGCCTGCTGGGGGTGCTGCAGCAGCGCCCCGGTGATGGCTCCGAACTGCTGGAACTGCCCGGCGACCACCTGGCCCCCGCCAGTGGCGGCCTGCGCCGCCAGCTGCTGGGGGCCTGGGCCGACGATCCACAGCGGGTACGGGTGATCGAGCAGCTGGCCGATGCCATCGGCCGCTGGGGAGAGGCCGCCCCGCCGGTGGGTCAGACCCGCAGCTGATCCAGCACCGAGCGATCCTCCAGGGTGGAGGTGTCGCCGCTCACCTCCTGGCCGGCGGCCAGGGCGCGCAGGATGCGGCGCATGATCTTGCCACTGCGGGTCTTGGGCAGGGCATCGCTGAAGCGGATCTCATCGGGCCGGGCAATCGGGCCGATCTCCTTGCCCACATGGGCCTTCAGCTCGGCGGTGAGGGCGTCATCGCCACTGCGGCCGGCCTCCAGGGTCACGAAGGCGACGATGCCCTCGCCCTTGAGGTCGTCGGGCCGGCCCACCACGGCGGCCTCAGCCACGGCCGGGTGGCTCACGAGGGCACTCTCGATCTCCATCGTGCCGAGGCGATGGCCGCTCACGTTGATCACGTCATCGACGCGGCCCATCACCCAGAAATAGCCATCGGCGTCGCGGCGGGCGCCATCGCCGGCGAAGTAGAGCCAGGAGCCGTCGGCGGGGCGGATCTCCTCCCAGTAGCTCCTGCGGAAGCGCTCCGGATCACCGTGCACGGTGCGCATCATCCCGGGCCAGGGGCGCCGCACCGCCAGGTAGCCGCCCGCATCGGCGGGCTGCGACACCCCCTCGCGATCGACGATGTCGGCGGCGATGCCCGGCAGGGGCAGGGTGGCGGAGCCGGGCTTGGTGGGGGTGGCGCCCGGAAGGGGGCTGATCATCACGCCGCCGGTCTCGGTCTGCCACCAGGTGTCGACCACCGGGCAGCGGTCACCGCCGATCACGTCGCGGTACCACATCCAGGCTTCCGGGTTGATCGGCTCACCCACGGTGCCCAGGATGCGCAGGGAGCGCATGTCGTAGTGATCCGGCACCGCCCGGCCGCTCTTCATGAAGGCGCGGATCGCCGTGGGGGCGGTGTAGAAGATCGTGCAGCGGTGCTTCTGGATCACCTCCCAGAAGGCGCCCGGCTTGCTGGGGCGCGGTGCCCCCTCGTACATCACCGTG
>JBEDAU010000105.1:0-6163 GCA_041177605.1 Cyanobacteriota bacterium
TGCCCTCGCTGGCGGCGGTGGAGGGGTTCTTCGCCCAGTGGGAGGAGGGGCGCAAGGCCCTCCCCTACGCCACCGATGGCGTGGTGGTGAAGCTCAACGACCTGCGCCTGCAGGCCGACGCCGGCTTCACCCAGAAGGCGCCGCGCTGGGCCGTGGCGCTGAAATACGCCGCCGAGGAGGCCCCCAGCCGGCTGCTGCGGCTGGCCTGCCAGGTGGGCCGCACCGGCGTGGTGACGCCCGTGGCCGAATTCGAGCCCGTGCCCCTGGCCGGCACCACGGTGAGCCGCGCCACCCTGCACAACGCCGATCGGCTGGCGGAGCTCGACCTGCATGCCGGCGACACGATCGTGGTGCGCAAGGCCGGCGAGATCATCCCCGAGGTGGTGCGGGTGCTACCCGAGCTGCGGCCCGCCGGCGCAACCCGGCTGGAGTTGCCCCATGTGTGCCCGGAATGCGGCTCCGAGCTGGTGCGCGAGGAGGGCGAAGCGGCCACCCGCTGCGTGAATTCCAGCTGCCCGGCGATCCTGCGCGGCGCCCTGCGCCACTGGGTGAGCAAGGGGGCCCTGGACGTCGACGGCCTGGGCAACAAGTTGATCGAGCAGCTGGTGGACCGGGGCCTGGTGCGCTCGATCGCCGATCTCTACCGGCTCGATGCCGCCCTGCTGGCCAGCCTGGAGCGGATGGGCGCGAAGAGCGCCGAGAACCTGGTGGCCGCCCTGGCCGCCTCGAAGAGCCAGCCCTGGCACCGCCAGCTCTACGGCCTCGGCATCCACCACGTGGGCGAGGTGAACGCCAAGGCCCTGGCCCAGGCCTTCCCCAGCGCCGCTGAGCTGGCCACCGCCGCGGCGGATACGCCCGAGCTGGTCACGGCCGTGTTCGGCATTGGCGAACAGATCGCCCAGAGCCTGCAGCAGTGGTTCGCCACCCCCGCCAACCAGCTCCTGCTGGAGCACCTCGAAGCGCTCGGCTTTTCCCTGGCGGTGGGCGCCGCTGAGCGGGAGGCGGCCGCCAGCCAGGCGGGATCCGGCGAGGCCACCGCCCTGCAGGGCCAGACCTTTGTGCTCACCGGCACCCTGCCCAACCTCAGCCGCAGCCAGGCCCAAGAGCTGATCGAGGCCGCCGGCGGCAAGGTGACGGGCTCGGTGAGCAGGAAGACCAGCTTCGTGGTGGCCGGTGCCGAGGCCGGCAGCAAACTGGCCAAGGCCGAGAGCCTGGGCGTGGCGGTGCTGGATGAGGCGGGGCTGCGGGCCTTGCTGGAGCAGCCCGCGCCCGCCAACGGCGCCTGAGGCCTCAGCGCAGGCCGCCGCGGTTCACCGGCCCGCCCATGTTGGGGCCCACGCCAGGACCGGCCGCCGGGCGCACTCCGGCGCCGGGGGCGCCGTAACCCACGCCCGGCGTGGGGTTCACCACCGGTCCATTCACCGCGCCCGCCGCGGGCTGCACGCCGACACCGGGAGCACCCACGCCCACGGTGCAGCCCACCGGGAAACCGGGCCGCACGCAGACGGCCGCCTGGGCCGCGCCACCCCCGACCACGATCGTCAGGACTGCCAGCAGAGCCGCACGGGAGAAGGGACGAACCATGGAGCGGACTCTTCACGAGGAACCTCCAGCATGGCCCCGCCAGGGCCCGTAGCGTGCAACCCGTAGCGCGACGGGGCGGCACCATGGCGATGGCCCGGCAACAGCCCATGGCCCAGCAGCAACCCGGCGTCTATCGCTGGATCAAGACCGAGTGCGGCCGCGCCAAGTACGCCGAGCTGGCCGCCCGCCCCGGCGCCTGGGCGCGGCTGCGCCTGGTGTGGTTCGTGCTGATCGCCGCCCTGCGCGACTGGCCCCTGCCCGATCCGGATCAATCCGGCCCCACTGGCGCCTGAAGCGCCCGCTGCGCCGCCCGGCCCACGAGCCACACGGAGGCCACGGTGGCGAGCAGTCCCACGATCCGCAGGGCCCAGGTGCCTGCGTCGGCCTGGCCACGGAGCACCTCCCCGAAACGGGCCACATCGCCGGCCAGGGCCCCCAGGCCGCAGAACAGGATCGTGCCCGGCAGGATGCCGATCAGGCCGAGCGTGTAGTCGCGCAGGCTCACCTCGCTGAGGCCGTAGGCCAGGTTGAGCAGCGAAAAGGGAAAGGCCGGTGAGAGGCGGGTGAGCAGCACCAGCTTGAGGCCCTCGCGGCTCACCGCCTGCTCGATCGCCAGCAGCTTCGGCACCGCCGCCAGCCGCCGCCGGGCCCAGGCGCGCAACCAGGTGCGGCCCAGCAGAAACGCCGCCTCCGCTCCGAGGCAGGCGCCCACGAACACGATCAGGCTGCCCCAGGCGGTGCCGTAGAGGGCACCGGCCAGCATCGAGGCCCACACCCCCGGCAGCAGCAGGGTGACCCAGAGGGCGTAGAGGGGCACAAAGACCAGGGCCCCGCCAGGGGAGCGCAGGGCCACCAGCAGCTGCTGGGCCCCATCGGCACTCAGCCAGTCGCCGGGGAGGGGCATGGGGCGCACGGCGGTGATCGCCATCCTGGAGCGTGGCCGCCCGTCGCCGCCAGCCCTACAACGGGGGGGCACTGCGACGAGGGCCATGGCGGAGGGCCGCCCGGGCGAGGCAGGACGGGCCTGGCCCCGCTGGCTGGTGCCAGGCCTGGCGGCCCTGGCCCTGGCCGGGGTGGGCCTGGGTGTGGTGCTGCAACAGCAGCAGCGCCGCCAGGCGGAGCAGGCTCGCCACAGCCAGCCCCTGCCCCGCCGCATCGCCGCCCTGGGGCGGGTGGAGCCGCTCGATCGGGTGGTGAAGCTGTCGGTGCCGGCCTCGCTCAGCAACGACGCCGTGCGCGAGCTGCGGGTGAAGGAGGGCCAGCAGGTGAGCAAGGGCCAGGTGCTGGCGGTGATGGACAGCGCCGAGAGCCTCGATCGCAGCGTGCGCGAAGCCCAGGCGGCCCTGCAGGTGGCCGAGCGCAAGCTCACGGCCCAGGCCAGCGTGATCAGCCGCACCCGGGCCGAGCTGGCCCAGGCCCAGGTGGAGCTGCGCCGCTACAGCCAGCTCTACGCCCAGGGGGCCAGCAGCGCCGAGGTGCGCGACAGGCGGATCACGCTGGAGAGCACGGCCCGGGCCAACCTCGAGCAGGCCGAGCGCGACCAGGCCACCCTGGCAGCGGAACGGGAGGAGAGGCGCGCCACCCTGGCGCGGGACCAGGCCGAGCTGGCCAAGGCGATGATCCGCGCCCCCTTCGCCGGCACCGTGTTCAAGATCAACGCCTATCCGGGCGACAAGGTGGGCGACGACGGCATCCTCGAGCTGGGCGACAGCAGCCGCATGGGGGTGATCGCCGAGGTGTATCAGACCGACCGGGGCGGCATCACCCTGGGCCAGCGGGCGGTGATCAGTGCCGACGGCTTCCCCGGCAAACAGATGGAGGGGCAGGTGGTGGAGATCGCCCGGCAGGTGAGCCGCCAGACCGTGTTCAGCGGCCAGGCGGGCGAAAACCTCGACCGGCGGGTGTTTGAGGTGAAGATCGGCCTGGCGCCGGAGGCGGCCGCGGTGGCCAGCGCCATCAACTACCTGCAGGTGAATGTGCTGTTCGAGCCGCTCAGCCCGGAGCAGCTGCGCGAGCAACGCCAACGCCTGGAGCAGCTGGTGGAGCAGCAGCGGCGCGAGCAGAGCGGGCTGTCGCGCCCGAGCCCGCGATGAAGCCCCCCGCGCTGCTGCGCCGCACGCCCCTGGCCTGGCGCCAGGCGATCCACCGGCCGATGCGCCTGGCCGCGGCCATCGCCGGGGTGAGCTTCGCCAACGTGCTGGTGTTCTTCCAGCTGGGCCTCTCCGGCGGGCTCTACGACAGCCAGAAGCGGCCGATCCAGCGGATCAACGGCGAGCTGGTGATGGTGAGCGGCCGCTACCTGTATCTGGGCGAGCAGCTCAACTTCCCCCGCGCCCGCCTCACCCAGGCCCTGGGGGTGGAGGGGGTAAAGGCGGTGACGCCCCTGTATCTGGGCCTGAGCGAATGGCTCAACCGCGACACCCGCCAGCAGAAACAGGCGCTGATCTTCGGGGTGGCGCCGGAGAATCCCGGCCTGCGGCTGCCGGAGCTCGAGCGCGATCCGCTGCTGCTGCAGCGCGGGGATGCCCTGCTGTTTGACACCCGCTCCAAGCGCAATGCCGGCCCGGTGGCGGCAACGGTGCGCCGCGAGGGCCGCTACGAGACCGAGCTCGGTGGCGTGAGGGCCGTGGTCACCGGCCTGTTCACCCTTGGGCTCACCTTCGCCGCCGACATCAACCTGGTTACCTCCAGCACCAACTTCAAGAACTATTTCCCCAACCAGAGCGCCGACGACATCCAGATGGGGGTGATCCAGCTGCAGCCCGGGGTGGATCCCCTGCGGGTGAAAGCCACCCTGGCCACCTTCCTCGATCCCTCGGTGAAGGTGTTCACGATCGAGGAACTGGCTGCCGCCGAAGTGTCCTACTGGCGCCGCAACACCTCCTTCGGCCTGATCTTTGGCCTGGGGGTGCTGGTGGGCCTGGTGGTGGGCGGCATCATCGTGTACCAGATCCTCTACTCCGACGTGAGCGATCACCTGGCCGAATACGCCACCCTCAAGGCGATCGGCTACGACGACACCTTTGTGGTGGGGATCATCCTGCAGGAATCGCTGATTCTGGCCCTGCTGGCCTTCGCCCCCAGCCTGCTGCTGTCGCTGGGGCTGTACAGCTTCCTGGCCCGCTCCACATCGCTGATGGTGGTGATGTCGGCCGGGCGGGTGGTGCTGGTGTTCGCCTTCACCCTGGCCGTGTGCGGCGTGTCGGGGTGGCTGGCCACCGGCAAGCTGCGCCGCCTGGATCCGGCCGAGATCTTCTAGGCATGGCGATTGCGGATCCGGCCACTGCCGCAGCGCCCCTGATCACGGTGGAGCATCTCGACCACGCCTTCGTGGAGGCGGGGGCGGCGAAGCCGGTGCTGCACGACATCAACCTCAGCGTGCAGCCCGGCGAGATCGTGATCCTCACCGGCCCCTCCGGCTCCGGCAAGACCACCCTGCTCACCATGCTGGGCGGCCTGCGGGCGGCCCAGAGCGGCAGCCTGCGCATCCTCGGCGCCGAGCTGCTGCACGCCGATCGGGGCACGCTCACCCGCCTGCGGCGCCAGGTGGGCTTCATCTTCCAGGCCCACAACCTGCTGCCGTACCTCACGGCCCTGGAGAACGTGCGGGTGGGGCTGGAGGTGCACCCCGCCTGGCTGGAGCGGGGCCGTCCGGCCATGGATGGGCGCTGCGCGGCCCTGCTGGCCGAGGTGGGCCTGGCGGAGCGGGCCGGCTACTACCCCGAAAAGCTCTCGGGCGGCCAGAAGCAGCGGGTGGCGATCGCCCGCGCCCTGGCGCCCCAGCCCCAGCTGCTGCTGGCCGATGAGCCCACCGCCGCCCTCGACAAGGACTCGGGCCGCATGGCGGTGGAGCTGTTCCGGCGCCTGGCCGATGAGCAGCGGGCGGCGATCGTGATGGTGACCCACGACAACAAGATCATCGACATCGCCGATCGCGTCGTGACCCTGGAGGACGGCCGGTTGGCATCGGTAGCTTGAGCGCCGCCGCCACTACCGCCATGGACATCAGCCTGCTGGGCACCGGCCTGCTGGGCGGCGCGATCGGCGAGCGGCTGCTGGCCCGCGGCCACCGGCTCACGGTGTGGAACCGCAGCCCGGAGCGCTGCGCGCCCTTGCTGGCCCTGGGCGCCTGGGCCGCCGCCAGCCCTGCCGCGGCGGTGGGCAGCGGCGAGCTGCTGGTCACCGTGCTCAGCGACGGGCCCACCACCCGCGCCGTGCTGCTGGAGCAGGCCGGCGAAGCCCTGGCAGGAAAGCTGGTGCTGCAGGTGGCCACGATCGCGCCGGAGCAGAGCCAGGAGCTGGCGGCAGCCCTGGCCGAGCGGGGGGCCGAGCTGCTGGAGCTGCCGGTGCTGGGCAGCCGGCCCGAGGCCCTGGCCGGCACGCTGCAACTGATGGCCGGCGGCAGCACCGCCGCCCTGGAGCGGGCCCGGCCCGTGCTGGCCGACCTGGGCGGCGAGCCCCACCACCTGGGGCCGGTGGGGGCGGCGCTCACCACCAAGCTGGCCCTCAACCAGCTGATCGCCAGCCTCACCCACAGCTTCAGCCTCAGCCTGCACCTGGTGCAGCGGGGCGGCGTGGC
>JBEDAU010000106.1:0-12572 GCA_041177605.1 Cyanobacteriota bacterium
ATCCCGCCAAGCCGCGCGTGCGGGCCCAGTGCTGGATCGCCACCAGCGTGAGCAGGTGGGCGGCCTGATCGGCGGGTTGCTCAATGTGACCCGCCATCAGCGTGCTGGTGGCGGCCAGCCCCTGGGCCATCACCTCCAGCACCACCGCCACCCAGTGGCGGGCCGAGAGTTTTTCAGGGCAGATCACCCGGCGCACGGGCTCACTGAGCACCTCGGCGGCGGTGCCGGGCACCGAGCCCAGTCCCGCAGCCCGCAGGCGCTGCAACACGGCAGCCAGCGGCAGGGCATCCTGCTCGGCGAGGAACAGCAGCTCCTGGGGCGAGAAGGCATGCAGGTGGATGCCGGGGGCCGCCTGGTGGAGACGCTGGAGCAGCAGCTCGGCATAGGCCAGGGCACTGCCGCCGAGCCGGGCCTGGGGGTTGAGACCGCCCTGGAGGCAGAGCTCGGTGGCACCGCAGGCCTGGGCTTCCGCTGCGCGGCGCTCGAGTTCATCGAGCTCCAGCCAGTAGGCCCCGGCCTCGCCGGGATCGCGGCGGAAGGCGCAGAAGCTGCAGTGCTTCACGCAGTGGTTCGAGACGTTGAGATTGCGGTTGACCACGTAGCTCACCGCATCGCCCACCAGCTGGTGGCGACGAAGGTCAGCCTGGCGACGCAGCAGCTCCCGCTCAGGTCCCGCCCAGGCCCGCTGCATGAGGGCCAGCACGACCGCCGCACCTTCCTGGCTCAGCAGCCCCTGCTCAGCAGGGGCCCCGTGCAACTCGTCCAGGCGGTCAAGCAGCTCGGGGGCTCCGCTTTGGAGGAACGGTCCAGCCTGGGCGGCCGAGGGAGGGGGCTGGAGAAGCCGACCTGCCAGCTGGTGCGCCCAGGGGGCAACCGGAACAAACGGCGACGGTGAAGCCTGGCCTGCCGTCACGGCCGCCGCGACGTGCTGGCGGCCTGGCGCCGGCGCCGGTCACGCCACTCGATCGCCGAGAGGTAGACCACGCCGAGACTCACAAACACGAGCAGGGCAATGGCGACGCCCCCCAGCAGCTGGGTGGCGCTGATGGGGTGGTCGGCCACAGCGACGAGGGGGATGGAGCCGATCAGAAATTGATGCTGCCGTCACCGTGCCGGCCCCACACCACCATGGCGATCGAGAAGCTGAACAGGGCCGCCAGGGATGCCCAGCCAACGGTGATCAACATGGTGTGATGAACGGATCTGGGCGCCACTTTACCTAGGCTCAATCCCCACTGAATCAGGCGCTTGCCAGCCCCCGCCGTGGCCTCCCCGACCGCCGCTCCCGAACGTCAGCGGATCCGGGCCCCTTACCCCAACTTCAAGGTGGTGGTGCTCGACGACGACGTGAACACCTTCCAGCACGTGGTGGAGTGCCTGGTGCGGTTTCTGCCCGGCATGAACCCTGATCGGGCCTGGGAGCTGGCCCACCAGATCGATGGCGAGGGGGCCGCCGTGGTGTGGTGCGGCCCCCAGGAGCAGGCGGAGCTCTACCACCAGCAACTCGGGGGGGAGGGACTGACCATGGCCCCCCTGGAGCCGGCCTGATGGGCCGGGTGGTGATCACCCACAGCACCTATCTGGAGGGGCTGATTCCGCTGCTGCAGCGGCTGGCGGCCCTGCCGGGAATCGACACGGTGACCCCTGCGGTAATCAGCAGGGTGAGGGGCCGCAGCCCGGGGCTGCGCCTGCGGGTGTCGACGCCGATCACGGGCGGACACAAGCTCGTGGCGCGTCGCGGCAGCAGCGCCCAGGAGGTGTTCGTGGTCACCGGCCTGAGCGGGCCGGAGCTGCAGGCCAGGGTGAATCAGCTCCTGGACCCATGAGAGGCCCGCGCGACCGCTGCTGCCAGGGCGCCATGGGCCCGCTCGGCTGTGCCCTGTCGAGGCGGCAGGGAGACCAGGGGATCAGACCAGGGTTGAACCTGATCAGGCGTGAAAAGGGTGGACCACCGTGCCGTTCTGCCCCAGTGTTCGACCTGGTGGAACCAGAAGGGGCGTCAAGGGCGGGGCGCCGTTTCCGGCAGCGAGGCCGGCCTACGTTGCTTCCGCTGCAGACTCCCCATGTCGAAGAGGGAGTCAGATCAGAAAACTGTAGAAGGCAGTGACCAACACAGGAGTCCGGTGAAAGCTTAAGCCCTTTCCGGCGGCAGCGGCCAGATGGCCCGCACCTGGGCCAGCCGTTCCATCGCCTCCGTTTGGCGGGCCTGGGCATCCTCGGCCTGCAGCACCAGGGTCACATGGCCCAGCTTGCGGCCGGCGCGGGCACCCTGCTTGCCGTACCAGTGCACCGTGGCCCCCGGCAGGGCCGCCAGGTCGTCCCGCTGGGGCAGGTAGGCACTGTCGCTGGTCTCGAAGCCCAGCAGGTTGACCATCAGGGCACCGGGCACCTGCAGATCCACAGGCCCGAGGGGCAGCCCGGCCACGATCCGGGCCTGCTGGGCAAATTGGCTGGTGCGGGAGGCCTCGATCGTGACGTGGCCGGAGTTGTGGGTGCGGGGTGCGATCTCATTCACCTGCAGCCCGCCCGGACCGTAGAAGAACTCGATCGAGAGCACGCCCACATAGTCGAGCGCGGTCACCAGGGAGCAGGCGATGTTGCGGGCAAAGGCCTGCACGGCTTGAGGAACGGCGGCCGGGGCCAGCACCCAGTCGCACACCTGCTGGTGCTGATGGGTCTGCACCAGGGGGTAACAGAGCACCTGCCCGCGGCTGTCGCGACATACCAGCTGGGCCAGCTCCAGGTCGAAGGCCACGAAGTCTTCGAGCATCCAGTCGGCGGGATCCACCCGCCGCACCAGGGCCGCCAGATCGGCGGGTCGGCGCAGCAGCTCCGTTCCCTTGCCGTCGTAGCCCCCCCGGCTGGCCTTGGCCATCACCGGAAAGGCCCAGCCCTCCGGCAGGGCGCCGGTGGGCGGCAGGTCAGTCCAGCGTGGTGCCGGCAGGTTGAGCTGGGCCAGCAGCTGGCGCTGGCCCCTCTTGCTCACCAGGGGCGCCAGGGCCTGCAGCCGCGGCATGAACCGAACCCCAGCGGCCTCCAGGGGAGCCAGGCCCTCGAGGTCGACCCACTCATTCTCAAAACTGATGGCCCCGCAGCGCCGGGCCAGCTCGGCTGTGGCCGCCACATCGGTGATCGGCGCCTCCACCACCGAGGCCGCCAGGGGGCCGGCCGGATCGGCGGCCGAGGGTGTCTGCACATGCAGTGCCAGGTCGAGATCGCGGGCTGCCGACGCCAGCATCCAGGCCAGCTGGCCACCCCCCACCACTCCGATCGACCGCTCGGTGCTTGCCACCACCTCGAACCTGCCGCAAGCGGCCGCCAATCGACCAGATTCGCATCCCTGCAGCCGCAGGCCGGCGGCCCGCTGCCACCCATTCAGGTCAGACCCCTGTCACCGGCGAAGGCGTAGCGCACCAGGCTGAGCAGCAGCACCACCAGGAACAGGGCCAGGCCCACGGTGCAGGCGTAGCTGATCTCCAGCTCGGCGAAGGCCTGGTCGTAGACGTAGTACACGATCGTGCGGGTGGCATCGGCCGGCCCGCCTTGGGTCATCAGAAACACCTCCTCAAACACCTTGGTGGCAGCGATCGCCGAGATCACCCCCACCAGGGTGAGGTAGGGACGCAGCAAGGGAAGGGTGATGTCGAGGTGTTTGCGCCAGCCCTCACTGCCGTCGAGCGCCGCCGCTTCGTAGAGCTCCGGCGCGATGCCCTGCAGGCCGGCCAGAAAGATCACCATGTAGTAGCCCAGGCCCTTCCAGAGGGTCACGAGCATCACCGAAGGCAGGGCCAGCAGCGGTGAGGTGAGAAAGCCGATCGGCGAGAAGCGCTCTCCGAGCAGGGCCGCCAGCCAGCCGTTGAGCAGACCGTTTTCGGCATAGAGCCAGCGAAAGGCGATCGCCGCCACCACGATCGACACAAGCACCGGCGTGTAGAAGGCGCCGCGAAACCAGTGGATGCCGGGCAGCTGGCGATTCACCAGCACGGCCAGGGCCAGGGAGCCCAGCACGATCGGCGGCACCACCCCCAGCAGGTAGAGAAAGGTGGTGGCGCTCACCCGCGCCACCATCGGATCGGCCAGCAGGCGCCTCACGTTGGCCAGGCCCACGAAGCGCAGGGGCTCGCTCACATCCAGGCCGCTCTGGCTGAAGCTCATCAGCAGGGCCAGGGCGGCGGGGATCAGCACCGAAATCCCCAGCAGCAGCAGGGCGGGAGCCAGGAACGCCCAGGCGGTGGCCGTGCGGGGAGCGGAGGCGGCCATCATCGGCGGCGAGGTGGCGCCATTGTGGGGCGTTCGACCACCCCTCGCCCGGCCCCTTGTCGACCCGCGATCCGCTTGAGGTGCTGCAGCAGGTGTGGGGCTACCCCGCCTTTCGTGGACCGCAGGCGGCGATCGTGCACCACGTGATTGCCGGCGGTTCAGGGCTGGTGCTGATGCCCACCGGCGGCGGCAAGTCGCTCTGCTACCAGGTGCCGGCGCTGTGTCGCCCGGGCCTGGCGGTGGTGGTGTCGCCGCTGATCGCCCTGATGCAGGACCAGGTGGAGGCCCTGCAGCAGGTCGGCGTGGCGGCGGCGGCCCTGCACTCGGGCCTGGAGGCGGGCCAGGCTGCAACCGTGTGGCGCCAGCTGCAGGCGGGCCAGCTGCAGTTGCTGTACGTGTCGCCGGAGCGGCTGCTGAGCGGGGATCTGCTCGATCAGCTGGGCGCCCTGCCCGGCCCCGCCCCCCTGGCGCTGTTCGCCATCGACGAGGCCCACTGCGTCTCCCAGTGGGGGCATGACTTCCGGCCGGAGTACATCCAGTTGGGGATGCTGGCCGAGCGCTTTCCCGCAGTGCCCCGGCTGGCCCTCACCGCCACGGCCGATCCCCGCACCCGGGCCGAGATCGTGGAGCGGCTGGGACTGCAGCAGGGCCAGGTGTTTCTGGCCAGCTTTGACCGGCCCAACATCCGCTACCTGCTGAGCGCCAAGGACCAGCCCGGTCGGCAACTGCTGGCCTTTCTCGAGGAGCACCGCGGCGAGGCGGGCATCGTGTATGCCCGCTCCCGCAGCCGGGTGGACCAGCTGAGCCGGGAGCTGCAGGCCCGGGGCTTCGATGCCGTCGGCTACCACGCCGGCATGGGCGCCGAGCAGCGCAGCACCGCCCTGCAGCGCTTTCGCAACGAGGCGGCCGTGGTGGTGGTGGCCACGATCGCCTTCGGCATGGGCATCGACAAACCCGACGTGCGCTTCGTGGCCCACGTGGATCTGCCCAAGAGCCTGGAGGCCTACTACCAGGAAACCGGCCGGGCGGGCCGCGACGGCCTGCCGGCGGTGGCCTGGATGCTGCACGGGCCGGGCGACATCCCGCAGCTGCGCCGCTTCATTGAAGAGTCGGGCGCCAGCGAGGAGCAGAAGCGGATCGAGCACGGCAAGCTCGAGGCGCTGATCACCTACAGCGAAGCGGCCGGCTGCCGCCGCCAGGTGCTGTTGCGCCACTTCGGCGAAGAGCTGGCCGAGCCCTGCGGCAACTGCGACGGCTGCCTGGAACCCAAGGCCCTCGCCGACCTCACGGTGCCAGCCCAGAAACTGCTTTCGACCGTGGTGCGCACCGGTCAGCGCTTCGGCGCTGCCCACCTGGTCGACGTGCTGCTCGGCAGCAGCAGCGACAGGATCCGCCAACTGGGGCACCACGAGCTGAGCGTCTACGCCATCGGCCGTGAACTCGACCGCAGCCAGTGGCGCACCCTGGTGCGCCAGCTCAGCGGGCTCGGCTATCTGGAGCCGGTGCCGGGGGGCAAGGGGGGCCTGCAGCTGGGCCGCGGGGAGCTGGTGCGGCCCCTGCTGCGCGGAGACGTCTGCCTCGAACTGCCCCTGCCACCGCCCCAGCGGGAGCGGCGCGGCCGGGCGACGCCGGGCAGCCCGCTCCAGGCGGGCATGGGCCAGGGGCTGGAGGGCGAGGAGGCCGTCGACGCCGGGCTGCTGAGTGCCCTGCGGAGCTGGCGACGGGAGCAGGCCCGGCTGCAGGGGGTTCCCCCCTACGTGGTGTTCCACGACCGCACCTTGCTGGAGCTGGCGGCCCGCCGGCCGGCCGACCGGGCGGCGCTGGGCGGCATCGGTGGCATCGGAGCCGCCAAGCTGGAGCGCTACGGGGAGGCACTGCTGGCCGTGCTGCATGGGGAGCCCACCGAGCCGCCCCCGCGGTGAGCACCGAGGAGCTCCGCACTTAGCGCAGCGTGGCAGCCCGGCCGGCACGCCGGTGGGGCCGGACCGGCAACACCGACGGCTGCAGCGCGTTGGGCTGAAGCAACAGGGCGGGCGGCAGGGGGAACAGCTCCCCCTGGATCACCGCCGGCGGCGGCGGGGCCTGGCGGGAGCAGCCCCAGGGCAGATCAGCAGCGCGGAACAGGGCGTAGGGCGAAGCGACAGGCACGGCGACAGGCTCTGAGTACACCTGTACTAGCCGGGGTTGGTGGGGGTGTCAACGGGCTCAGCCGAGGCCAGGCAGGGTGCGGCACCAGCGATCGGCCACCGCTGCGGCCGTGGCCCAGTGGTCGGCCTCGCTGAACCCTGAGCTGCGGCTGGGCCGGAAGCTGTGATCAGCGGCCGGCAGCCAGTGGAGCTCGACCGCCGGCGCGAGTGGGTAGGCCTCCACTTCCTCGCGCCGACCGAAGGGATCGCGTTCGCCCTGGATGATCAGGGTGGGGGTACGGAGCGTCGCGAGGTGGGCGGTGCGCTGCTGCGTCGGCCGGCCGGGGGGATGGAAGGGATAGCCCAGGCAGAGGCAGCCGGCCACGGGGGTCGGGTCGGAGAGCTCAGCCGCCAGCAGGCTGGCTACCCGGCCGCCGAGGGATTTGCCGCCGATGATCAGCGCAGACCCCGCCTCCAGCGCCACCTGCTCCCGGAAGGCCTCCAGCAACCGGGGCAGCCGGTCGGGAGGGCGCCGCTGGCCGCTCCGCCGGATCTGAGCCATGTAGGGGAACTCGAAGCGCACCACCCGCCAGCCCCGCTGCGCCAAACCGGCGGCCATGGCCTCCATCAACGGGCTGTCCATCGGCGCTCCGGCGCCATGGGCCAGCAGCAGCGTGGCCGTAGCAGTGGCGGGCCCATGGATCAGGCGAGGCAGGGGGTCGCTCATTCCGATCGGGAGAGGAAGCGGCCGGAGAGCCGCACGGCCAGCACCACCGCCGCCAGGCCGTACGACACAAAGGTGACCACCTGGCCAGCCGTGCCGGCTGCATAGGCGCCGCGCTCGAGCAGCACCGCATCCGCCAGCGACGCGGCGGTGCCCCACAGCAGCACCCACACGCTCACATAGACAACGCCACGGAAGGCTGGGGTCATGGCCTCACCTCTTCGATCCGGTAGTACTCCCGATCATCGGAGCAGCACAGATCGGCGTAGTAACGCTCCAGCACGGCAAAGGCCTCGTCGTAGGTGGCGAACACACCGCCGGCGATGGCGTCGCTGAGGCCGTCGTCACGCACGATCCGATAGACGCTCACGAACGGGCAACGGGCAGGATGGTCACCATCGCACCGCGTGGCCGGGACCGGAACCATGAAGGAGATCAGCCCCGTGGCCATGCTGGCGCGCCTGCTGGCCCGCCTGGCCGCCATCGGCGGGGGCCTGGCACTGCTGCTGTGGATCACCTGGATCATGCTCGACCTCAGACACCTGCAGTCGGGCTTCACCCTGCCCTGAGCGACCCCCTGGCAGCGGCCGTAGCCTCAGCCCACTTCCCGGCCCGCCATGACCGCTGCGCCCGCCGCCTGCCCCCTGCGCACCATCGAGGTGGCCCTCAGCGCTAACCCCTATCCGGTGGTGATCGGCAGCGGCGCCCTGCAGCAGCTGGGGCAGCAGCTCAGCGGCAGCGGCGTGAGAGCCGGCACCAAGGTGCTGGTGGTGACCAATCCGGTGGTGGAGCAGCACTACGGCGCCACCGCCCTGGCCAGCCTGGAGGCGGCCGGGCTGGCGGCCAGCAGCCTGGTGATCGAGGCGGGGGAAGACCAGAAGACCCCCGCCACCGTGGCCCGCATCCATGACGCGGCCTTCGCCCGCAAGCTGGAGCGGGGGTCGCTGATCGTGGCGCTCGGGGGCGGCGTGGTGGGCGACATGGCGGGCTTTGCCGCCGCCACCTGGCTGCGGGGCATCGCCGTGGTGCAGGTGCCCACCACCCTGCTGGCCATGGTGGATGCGGCGATCGGCGGCAAGACCGGCGTCAACCACCCCGGCGGCAAGAACCTGATCGGCGCCTTTCACCAACCGCGGCTGGTGCTGGTCGACCCGGCCACCCTGGCCACCCTGCCGGAGCGGGAATTCCGGGCCGGCATGGCAGAGGTGATCAAGTACGGGGTGATCGGCGATCCGGAGCTGTTCGCCGCGCTGGAGGCCGCAGGCCCATCGCTGGCGACCCTCGCCGACCTGCCGGCGGAGCTGCTGCAGCGGATCCTCGAGCGCTCGGCCGCCGCCAAGGCCCGGGTTGTGGCCGCCGATGAACGGGAGGGCGGTCTGCGGGCGATCCTCAACTACGGCCACACCCTGGGCCACGTGGTGGAGACCCTGTGCGGCTACGGCACCTGGCTGCATGGCGAGGCGGTGGCGATCGGCATGGCCGCCGCCGGCCAGATCGCCGTGGCCATGGGCCTGTGGAGTGCCGCCGACCAGGCACGGCAACTGGCCCTGATCGCCGCCGCCGGCCTGCCACACCACTGGCCGCCACTGGATGAGACAGCCGTGCTCGAGTGCCTGCAGGGAGACAAGAAGGTGCGCGACGGCACGGTGCGCTTCGTGCTGCCCACCGGCATCGGCAGCGTGGAGATCCGCGGCGATGTGAACGGCGAGCAGGTGCTGGCGGCCTGCCGCCAGCTGGCCGCCTAGGGCCGCTCCAGGGCGGTCTCCAGGCTGGCGAGCAGCAGGGCCAGGGCCGCCTCCGCCTCCAGGTCCTGGCCCGTTACCTGGGCGAGCCAGCGGCGGCTGAGCTGCTCGATCTGCTGAAACAGCTCAGCCCCGCCCCGGAGGCGGCCCATCACCTGCTCGATGCGGGCCTCGTCGCAATCCGGCGGCAGACCCACCACATAGCGGCGCCCATCGGCACCGATGTAGGTGAGCCGACCCTGGGCGTCGTGGGTCGGTGCGGCATGGGGGGTGATCGGGTCGTTGCCGGCGTCGGCCCCCGGGCCAGTCTCCGCAGCCGCCATCCCCACCTCCCCTCCTCTTTCCCTGGTAAGTCAGCCGGCAGCGGTTGGCAACCCTCAGCTGCGGTTGCGGGGGGGATGGCCCGAGCCCCGCTCCTGTGCCTTCTGCCACAAGCCGAGCTGGCGCGCCAGCACGCCCAGCAGGGCGGCCACCACGAGGGCGGCCGGCAGCAACGGCGCCTGCAGCAGTGCCAGCAGCGGCAACGCCACGGCGAGGGCCAGCAGGCGGGGCCGCCAGGCCCGGAGGCGGCCATGGGCCGTGCGGCAGCTGCGGCAGTGGCGGGTGTGGGCCTCGAAGCGATCCATCAACGCCGGCAACGGCAGCCGCGGGGGCAGGGCCCGGCCTGGAAACGGCGCGCCGCCGTGCTCACGCACCCAGCGGTGCAGGCCCGTGACGTAGACATCGGCGGGGCTGGGCAGGTAGCAGGCCCGCTCGAAGCTGGCGCTGCTGCCCCGCCCAGCCAGGGCTCGCTCCTGCCAGTGCAGGAACACCTGGTCGTCTTCCAGCACGGTGTGGTTGCCACTGTGCTGCAGCCAGCGGGGTCGCAGCCCCAGCAGCAAGCGGGGCCAACGGGAGGCGAACTGGAAGGGGAAGCGGGCAATCAGCCGGCACTCACCCGGCCGGATCGGCGTGGCGTAGACCACCGTGAGGAAGCGGGCGAACCCCTTGGCGGTGAGGTCGTGCCACATCAGGGCCGGCGCCGCAAAGGTGGTGAACTGGCTGCCGAGCCTGCCGCGGCGGGGCCCATCCGGCCAGCGGGCGGTGAAGCCATCGGGGCCGAAACCGGTGAGCTCGGCCACAACCGGCGCTGCATTCTCGCGCCGGCCCACGGTGCGGTGGTGGGTGAAGGGCACGTGGCTCACGTCGAGCACGTTCTCCAGGAGGGTGAGGGCATCCATCGGCAGGTCGCGGAAGGTGTCCTGCACCAGCCAGCCCGGCTCCTCCAGCACCGGCACCAGCGGCAACGGCACCCCCGCTGCGGCCTCGGGATCGCCGGCAAACACGAACAGCAGCCCCTGGGCCGTGGCGCTGGCGTAGCTGCGGCAGTGGGCGCGGGGGCTGGCGCAGGCGGTGGCCGCCGCCTCCCCCTCCAGCTGGGGGATGGCCGTGCAGGCCCCGGAGCCGTCGAAGCTCCAGCCGTGATAGGGGCACTCCAGCTCGCCGCGGCTGTTGAGACGGCCTTCACTCAGGGGCACCAGCCGGTGGGGGCAGACATCGGCGAAGGCGCGCCACTGGCTGGCGCTGCGGTCCCACCAGAGCACCAGGTCGTTCTCCAGCAGCGTGAAGCGCCAGGGGGCCGCTGCATCCAGATCCTGCAACGCCGCCACGGCATACCAGCGGTTCTGCCAGTGGGTCTGCCAGCGCTGCGGGGGCGGCTCTGGCGCGCCTACGGCGTCGCAGCTGGCGCTGGCGGCGTCGCGGCTGGCGCTGGCGGCAGAGGAATCGGGCATCAGGAAGCCGCGGGAGACGCGGCAGGGGGAAGCTGGATGATGGCGCGGCGATCAGCAGGGCTGATCCATCCCCAACTGTGACGGGCGGAACCTTGCCCGGCGCCAGGGTGGGGGCCAAGGTGAGAGACCCGCACACCACCGCCGCGATGAGCTGGAGCGAACTGGAACGGTTGGTGGATGAGGCCGAGCTCGACGGCGCGATCCAGCAGGTGCTGAGGCACTGCCGCAGCCGCGAGGAGCTGGTGCTGGCGGCCCGCCGGCTCGGCTACCGGATCACCCGCATCGACCTGGTGCGGGCCTGGCAGGAGCACCAGTGGCAACTCCAGCAGCGCCGCGCCGGAGCCCGCTAGCTAGCGGTGCGGCCCGATCCGCTCCTGCCGCAGCCCGCAGCGGCACCGGCTTCAGCTGGAGGCCGAGGTGTAGAAGCGCTGGGCGAAGCGCCACAGCAGCCGGCTGCCGGCCAGGGCCAGCACCGCCATCAGCAGCGCGCCGCCGGCCCAGGCCAGGGAGCCGCGACCCAGCAGGGCCTCGGCGGGCACGGTGGTGAGGAAGGCCACTGGCAGCACGAAGGTGAACAGCAGCCGCAGCGCCGGCGGGTAGGCGCTCACCGGATAGCGGCCCGCCACCAGGGTGTAGCGCAGCACCTCGGTGGCATTCCACACCTTCACAAACCAGACGCTCAGGGCCGCCAGCACAAACCAGAGGCTGTAGAGAATCACCAGGGCGGCCAGCAGCAGCGCCAGGCAGAGCAGGGCCGCTGCCGGCGTGCCCAGGCCCGCACCCCCATCCGGGCCGTGCAGCAGCGCCCAGCCGATCAGGGCCAGCCCCGCCACGATCGCCGGCAGCCCCCAGGGCGACACGGTGCGGGCCGAGAGCCAGAACTGGCTGTCGATCGGCTTGAGCAGCACGTAGTCGAGGGTGCCGGTCTGCACGTGGTTGACGATGCGGCTGAGGTTGGGCTGCAGCACGCAGGTGGTGAAGCCATCCAACAGGGTGTAGAGCCCCAGCACCACCAGGGCGCCGCTCCAGCTCCAGCCCCCCAGGCTGGGGCCGCCGGCGAACAGCAGCTGCAGCACGAACAGGCTGCCGGCCAGGTTGCCCAGCACCGACACCAGCTCGATGGCGGCATTGAGGGGATACTCCAGCTCCGCCGCCAGCGACGTGCCCCAGAAGCAGCAGAGGCTGCGCCAGTAGCGCCCCGGATCCAGCGGCGATGGCGCCATGGCTCAGGCCCCCATCGCCGAGTAGCGCCGCACCCCGGCCCGCCACAGCCAGGCGGCCACCGGCAGCAGCAACAGGCACCAGCCGGCGATGGCACCAAAACCCAGCGCCAGGTTCACCGGCTCACCGGCCAGCAGCCGGGCCGGGAAATCCACCATCCAGGGGAAGGGGGTGGCCAGGGCCAGGCGTCTGATCGCCGGCGGGAAGGTGTCGAGCGGCGCCACCAGGCCGGAGAGAAACAGGTAGGGAATCAGCAGCAGCCGGTCGAGGGCTGCCGCCCGCTCGCTCCAGAAGCAGAGGGTCGTCACCAGGATCTGCAGCAGGAAACGCAGCAGGAACGCCGCCTGGATCGCCAGCAGGCCCAGCAGCAGCGATCCCGCCGTTGGCGCCCACAGCACCCCCGGGGCCAGCAGCCCCACCGCCAGCAGCATCAGCGCCACAAATGGCACCCGCGTGGCCTGCTCACTGATGTGGGCCGCCAGGTAGCGCCACAGCGGCGCCAGGGGCTGGAGCAGGTAGGGCGAAAGGCGGCCCTGCAGGGCATCTTCCTCAAACACGTGGATCAGCCACACCACGGTGAACTGGCGCACCACGAAGGCCGCCAGAAAGTAGTGGCTGATCTGCCGGGGGCTGAGGCCGGCCGCCGCCCCGGCGCCGGAGCCGCTCCACACCCCCAGCATGATCAACGGCAGCACACCGGAGAGGGCCCACAGGGCGATCTCCACCC
>JBEDAU010000107.1:0-3309 GCA_041177605.1 Cyanobacteriota bacterium
GCAGCACCCCGTCTCGACGCAGCCCCCGATTGGCCGCGGCGAGGGCCTGCGTCCAGGGTTGACCAGCCATGACGCCAGCGCAAGTAGCCACTTTACAGCGCACAAGCGCACCGCTGCATTCATCGATCGATTCATCGGAACGTCATTTCAGGGCACTTCATGGCACCCCGAGGCGGCTTCAGGCAAAACACAAAAAATGGCCAGATCCCTTGACTGGCAAGGAGTCTGGCCGAAAACCGCGTCTTGCCTGGAATGGGGGTCGCGAGGATCGAACTCGCCTAAGGCGGATTATGAGTCCGCTGCATTCACCAGATTGCTAGACCCCCAGGTGCGGTCAAGCCGTGGCGTGATCTAACCACAGCTGAGGCGGCATGCTGTGCTCACCAGAGGCCGCGGATCACGCGAGAACCCGGCTGCGGCCAGCTGGTGGGATCACTGCCGCCGTTGCAGCCAGCCTGGGGCAGGCCCTGGCAGAAGCCGTTGTTCACATCGGCGGTGCGCCAGGGCATCGGGTTGCTCTGCTCCTCCAGCAGCACCTGATAGGTGTTCTGGAGTGCCGAGCCATCCCACACGATCGTCTGATCCGGGAAGCCGAAGCCCATCACCCGCGTGCCATCGCCGCCACCCCTGGCGATGCCGAGCAGATCGGTGATCTGGTTGGTGATGGACACGCCCTGGGCAAAGGGGGCGGTGTAGCTGAAGAACCGTCGCTGCACCAGAGCAGGGGTCGTCTCCACGGCGGCGCACCGGGTCACCTCCACCGGGCCGGCGGGTTCGCGATCGGCTGCGGGCTCGACAGCGGGCGGCGGCGCCTCCAACGTGGTGGTGCAGATCACCGGACCCGCGGACACCGGCGCGGGCGGCAGGATCAGGGCTGGTGCCAGCAGCGCCAGGGCGGTGGCGGGGGGCTTGAACATGGCTGGGGACGGTCAGCCGCCGATGGGGCTGGGCCTGCACGCAAACTAGACAGCATCCGCGCGCAACACCAGCCTTGGCCACGATCACCCTGCCCGCTGAGCCGGCGGAGATGCGCCAGTTGCTGGTTGAGCGACTGGCCAGTCGGGCCTACCGCCATGGCCAGTTCACCCTGGCCTCCGGCCGCAGCAGCACCCACTACGTGAACTGCAAGCCCGTCAGCCTCAGCGGGGAAGGCCTGGCCCTGCTGGGGTCCCTGATGCTGGCCCAGGTCGAGGCCGAAGCCGCGGCCGTAGCCGGCCTCACCCTGGGGGCTGATCCGCTGGTCAGTGCCGTCGCCCTGCGCGCCGCGCTCGTGGGCCGTCACCTCGATGCCCTGATCGTGCGCAAGGAGGCCAAGGGCCACGGCACCGGGGCCTGGCTGGAGGGTCCACTGCCGGCGCCCGGGAGCACGGTGACCGTGCTGGAAGACGTGGTGACCACCGGCGGCTCCTCCCTCCAGGCCGTGCACCAGCTGCGGGAAGCCGGCTACGTGGTGAACCGGGTGGTGGCGATCGTGGACCGCCAGGAAGGTGGCCTGGAGGCGATGCGCGCCGCAGGGCTGGACCTGCGCAGCCTCGTGTTGCTGGAGGAGGTGGCGCAGGTGAGCGCGGCCGCCCCTGCCCACAGCACCCCTGCCAGCGGCCAATGACCACCAGCCCCTGGCAGTGGCAGCCCCGCCAACCGGCCTATGCCCGGCTGGCCGCTGCGGTGATCCGGCTGGAGGGCAGCGGCAGCCGCCGTTTCCTGCACGGCCAGACGAGCGCCGCCATCGACCTGGCCCAGCCGGGCCAGTGGATCTCCAGCTGCTGCATCTCGCCCACCGGCCGCATGCGGGCCCTGGTAGAGGTGCTGGTGGACCAAGCCGGTGCCTGGCTGGTGATCGGCGCCGGTGACGGCGCCCAGGTGCACCAGGCCCTCGATCGGGTGCTGTTCCCGGCCGATCAGGTGCGCCTGGGGGCGCCGCAACCGGCCTGGTGGCTGCTGCCGGTGGCGGCAGCGGGCGAAACCCTCCAGCCTGCGGAGAGCGGCGCCCCCGAGGCCCGCAGCTGGCAGGCGCTGGGCCAGAACGGGGGCTGGCAACTGGGCAGCGGCCCCCTGGGCCAGGGCCTGGTGCTGCCCGACGCGGCAGCCCTGCCGCCGGCCTGGGCCAGCCGCCAGCCATTGAGCGCCGGCGAGCAGGAGCACTGGCGCCTGCAGCAGGGGCTGCCGGCGGCCCCCGGCGAAGTCAACGACGACCACAATCCCTTCGAGCTGGGCCTGGCGCCACGGGTGAGCCTGAGCAAGGGCTGCTACGTGGGCCAGGAAACCCTGGCCAAGCTGGCCACCTACGACGGCGTCAAGCAGCAGCTGCGCCGCTGGCACTGGGCGCACACGGCCGCGGAGCAAGCGCCGCAGCTGGGCCAGGAGCTGCGCGCTGCTGGGGGCGAAGGGCGGTTGGGACGGATCAGTTCGCTGCTGGAGCTGGCAGACGGCGACCGCATCGGCCTGGCCCTGGTGCGCCGCCAGGGGCTGGAGCTGGCCCAGCTGCAGGCCGGCAGCTGGGAGCAGCAGCAGGCAGAGCCCGCGCCTGCAACCCTGGCGCTGTCGCTGCCCGCGCAGTTCGTGGCGCCACCGGTGGGAGCGGGCGGCGTTCAGGCCTGATCCAGCAGCCAGCGGGTCACCGCCCAGGTGGCCAGGTTGTCGTCGCGGTTGTAGGTGAAGATCCGCTCCAGCCGGGCCGAGCCGCCATCGCGCCGCCACTGGCGCCACCAGAGCAGACAGCGGGCTCCATCCACCCCGCTCTGGCTCCAGCGGAACCCCAGCCAGCTGGCCACGGCCTTGAGCCCGTAGCTGTTCACCGGCAGGCGCCAGTGGCGCCGCACCCGGGCGTGCACATCCAGCAGCCGGGCCTTGAGTGCGGCGATCTCCGCCTCGCGCGCCCCCTGGCGCTGGGCCAGACGCACCAGCGCGATCGCCTCGGTTTCGCCGTAATGCAGCAGCGGCCAGCCCGGGTAGCGCGCCAGAAACCTCCCCAGGCGCTGCCACAACTGGGCTTCGCCATGCTCCTGCAGGGCCAGCAGCGGCTGGTAGCGCCAGGCGGGGTCGGGCGCTCCCGGCCAGCTGCCATCCGCCAGCCGCGGCACCACCACGAAGCCGTGCAGGAAGTCGTCGCGGGCATCGGGATCCGCCTCGATGTCGTAGAGGAGCACCCCGGGCGCACTGGCCAGTTCAGGCAGCGGACCCAGCGGTGGCTGGGAGCTGTCCGCAGGCTCGGGCGCCAGGCGCTGGGGCTGACCGCTGGCCTGCACCCGGGCCTGAGCCACCAGGGCGGCGGCGATCTCGCGGTGCTGCTCGCCGTGCACCGCCAGGGCC
>JBEDAU010000108.1:0-12420 GCA_041177605.1 Cyanobacteriota bacterium
TCGGGAAGCAGGTTCGGAGCCACGTCTTCCACCCCCACCACTTCCAGCCCCAGTTCCTCGATGATCTCGGCCAGGGCGCGCAGGGAAGCGTCGTCCCCCTTGCGCAGCGACGCCAGAATCCGGGGAGCGGCCATCAGGGTGGAGCTCTCGAATCGCAGGGGGTTGAGGCTGCGGGGCCGATGGAACTTGCCCACCATCACTACCTGACGGACCCCCCGTTTCTCCAGAGAGCGAAAGAAAGAGATGGAGCGCTCGAAATAAAACTCTTCCGGCTCCTCCACTTCCACGGCGACGCCGTGGGGACTGCAGACCAGATGTTCCCGCCCTTCCACCGTCAGGGCCTGGGAGAGCATCCGTGGCAAGACCCCGGCACCGGCAATGATGGCGAGGGTCGGTTCACCCATCGGGGCGGTGCAGCTGAGCGTCCAGGTCTGCGGGCAGTCAACTGCCCAGGAGCAACCCAAGGCCCGCCGAGGTGGACACGTGCTGGGGCGTCATGGCACCGGTACCGTGCCGTTGATCAGCTCGGTCACCAGCTCAGCCATAGGCAGCAGGCGCTCCCCTGCTTCCGCGGCGCTCCGGCTGCCCTGGCGCAGGTCCTTGAGCTGCACCATCCCTGCCGCTGCTTCGGCATCCCCGATCACGGCCGCCCAGCGGGCGCCGGAACGGTCAGCCCGCTTGAACTGCTTGCCAAAGGCTGCCCCGCTGGCATCGAGCTCCACCGCCAGCCCAGCCTGGCGGCACAGACGCGCCAGGGGCAGCGCCGCGGCTTCCGCCCGTTCCCCCCGGCTGATCACATAGAGGTCCAGGGCCGGTACCGCCGGCTGCTGTTCCCGCTGGCCCAGCAGCAGCACGAGTCGTTCGAGTCCCATGGCCCAGCCCACCGCCGGCGTCGGTGGCCCGCCCAGTTGCTGCACCAGTCCGTCGTAGCGGCCGCCGCCGCACACCGTGGCCTGGGCGCCCAGCTGGCTGCTGGTGATCTCAAAGGCGGTGTGGCCGTAGTAGTCGAGGCCGCGCACCAGGCGAGGGTTGAGCTGCAGCGGGATCTCCAGGGCCGCCAGTCCTTCCTGCACCCGGGCAAAGCGGTCGCGGCTCTCCATGCTCAGAGCTTCGGCCAGGGCCGGCGCGTTGGCCAGCAGGGACTGGGTGCCGGGGTTCTTGCTGTCGAGGACCCGCAGGGGGTTGGTGGTGATGCGGGCCTGGGAGTCGGGATCGAGCTGGTCGCGGTGGGCCTCCAGCCAGGCCACCAGCTGCTCCCGGTAGAGGCCCCGATCCTCCGGGCTGCCCAGGGTGTTGAGCTCCAGGGCCAGGCCGCCCACCCCCAGGTCGGCCAGCAGATCCCAGGCCACGGCGATGGCCTCCACATCACTGCGGGCATCGCCGAAGCCGAGCAGTTCCACGCCGATCTGGTGAAACTGGCGCTGCCGCCCCGCCTGGGGCCGCTCGTAGCGGAACATCGGCCCGCCGTACCAGAGCCGTTGCGGCCCCTGGCTGAGCAGGCCGTGCTGGATCGCCGCCCGCACCACCGAGGCCGTGCCTTCCGGCCGCAGGGTGCAGCTGCGTTCGCCCCGATCCAGGAAGGTGTACATCTCCTTGCCCACCACATCGGTGGCCTCGCCGATGCCGCGGGCGAACAGCTCGGTGACCTCCAGCAGCGGTGTGCGGATCTCCTGGATCGCGGCCCGGCGGAAGTGCTCCCGTGCCCGTGCCTCCAGGTGCTGCCAGAGCAGCAGCGGCTCCGGCAACAGGTCGACCATGCCGCGCAGGCTCTGCAGCGAAGCCAAGGGAGTTCAGCGGGTGGGGGCGAGTCTGCCTGGCAACCCGCCGCGGGCCCTGCATCCGGTGTTTATGGATCCAGCAGCTGGCGGAACCAGGCGATGGTGGGCTCCAGCCCCTGCTCCAGGGGCACCGTGGGCTGCCAGCCCAGTTCCCGCAGAGCCAGGTCAATCATGGGCTGGCGCTGGGTGGGGTCATCGGCCGGCAGCGGCTTCTCGATCAGGGGCAGGTCGGGGTTGATCCGTGCGCGCACCAGCTCGGCCAGCTGACGGATCGTGAACTCCCCAGGGTTGCCGAGGTTGATCGGCCCGGTGTGGTTGCCGTTCATCAACCGGATCAGGCCCTCCACCAGATCGTCCACGTAGCAGAAGGAGCGGGTCTGGCTGCCGTCGCCGTAGAGGGTGAGTGGCTCACCCCGCAGGGCCTGCACGATGAAGTTGCTCACCACCCGGCCGTCGTCCGCGAGCATGCGCGGACCGTAGGTGTTGAAGATCCGGGCTACCCGGATCGCGGTGCCGTGCATGCGCCGGTAGTCGAAACAGAGCGTCTCAGCGACGCGCTTGCCCTCGTCGTAGCAGCTGCGGATGCCGATCGTGTTCACGCAGCCGCGGTAGCCCTCCGGCTGGGGATGCACTTCCGGATCGCCGTAGACCTCGGAGGTGCTGGCCAGCAGCAGGCGAGCGCCGACCCGGCGGGCCAGGCCGAGCATGTTGTAGGTGCCCAGGAAACTGGTCTTGGCGGTCTTGATCGGGTTGTGCTGGTAGTGCACCGGTGAGGCCGGACAGGCCAGGTGCCAGACCCGGTCCACCTCGAGCTTGATCGGCTCGGTCACGTCGTGGCGGATCAGCTCGAAGCGGGGGTGGCCGATCCACTGGCTGATGTTGGATTTGCGGCCGGTGAAATAGTTGTCGAGGCAGATCACCTCCTCCCCGGCCTGCATGAGGCGGTCCACCAGGTGGGAGCCCACGAAGCCGGCGCCGCCGGTCACCAGGTTGCGGATCGGGGCAGATGGCATGGCTCGCTCCGGCATGGCTCAGCCCTCCCCCACGGTCCACACGTTGAGCCCCGCGGCGCGGGCGGCTCGGCTGTCGGCGCTGGCACGCGCATCAAACAGCCAGGCCGGCTGGCGCATCACCGCAGCCACCGCTGGCCAGTCGATCCGGCTGAACATCTGCCATTCCGTCAGCAACAGCAGCGCATCGGCGCCGCTGGCCGCCTGCACCACATCGGGCACCCGGGACCAACTGCCCTCGCCACCTCCCCCTGGCTGGATCGGGGGCTGGCCCAGGTCCACCGCCATCTGTCGCTCTTCCACCTTGGGATCCATGATCTGGAGGATGGCCCCCTCCTCCAGGAGATCCCTGCAGATGCGGATCGCCGGCGATTCGCGGGTGTCGTTGGTGTCGGCCTTGAAGGCGAACCCCAGCACCCCGATGCGCTTGCCGCTCACCGTGCCGAACAGCCTGGTGATCACCAGGCGGGCAATGCGCTGCTGCTGCCAGTGGTTCAGCCGCACCACCTGCTCCCAGTAGGCGGCCACCTCCTCCAGGCCGTAATGCCGGCAGAGATACACCAGGTTGAGGATGTCCTTCTGGAAGCAGCTGCCGCCGAATCCCGGCCCAGCCTGCAGGAACTTCGGGCCGATGCGGCTGTCGGCCCCGATGGCCCTGGCCACCTCCCGCACATCGGCGCCGGTGGCCTCGCAGAACGCGGCAATGCCGTTGATCGAGCTGATGCGCTGGGCCAGGAAGGCATTGGCCGTGAGCTTGCTGAGTTCACTGCTCCACAAGTTGGTGGTGAGGATCCGCTCCGCCGGCACCCACTGGCGATAGATCGCCGCCAGGGCTGCGATCGCTTCGGGATCCTGCCCGCCGATCAGCACCCGGTCGGGCTGCTCCAGATCGGCGATGGCGGTGCCCTCCGCCAGGAACTCCGGGTTGGAGAGCACCGAGAAGGTCTTGCCACCCCCGCCTTCGGTGGCGGCGAGGATTTCCTGGATCACGGCCGCCGTACGCACCGGGAGGGTGCTCTTCTCGACCACGATCGTGTGGCCCTGCGCCGCCTTCGCCACCGTGCGGGCCGAGGCCTCCACCCAGCGCAGATCGCTGGCCTGGCCGGCCCCCAGTCCCCGCCTCTTGGTTGGGGTGTTCACCGAGATGAATACCAGATCCGCCGCCGCGATCGCCTCCTCCACCGCTGTGGTGAACCGCAGATTGCGACCCCGTGCCCGCCCCACCACCAGATCCAGCCCCGGTTCATAGACAGGCAGCTGGCTCAGGTCGGGGTCGTTCCAGGCGGCGATGCGCTCGGCATTGAGGTCCACCACCGTGACCTGCACCGCCGGGCAGCGATCGGCAATCACGGCCATCGTCGGCCCGCCCACATAGCCGGCACCGATGCAGCAGATCCGCTGGATCGGGCTCCGCTCTGCTCTGCTCACGCCGTCGCCTCTGCCTGCGGGGAGACTATGTCGATCAAGGCCCCGACACGATGGCCCAGCTTCTGATCACCGGTGGAGCCGGCTTCATCGGTAGCCACACCGCCCTGGTTCTGCTGGAGGCGGGGCACAGCCTGGTGGTGCTGGACAACTTCGCCAACAGCTCCCCCGAGAGTCTGCGCCGCGTCGGTGAGCTGGTTGGTCTGCGGGCCACCGACCGTCTGACCGTGGTGGAAGGAGACATCCGCAGCGCAACCGACCTGGCCCGTGCCTTCGCCGCCGCTTCCGGCGAGCGCGGCATCGAGGCGGTGATCCACTTCGCCGGGCTCAAGGCCGTGGGTGAATCCGTGCGTGAACCGCTGCGCTACTGGGATGTGAACCTGGCCGGCTCGCGTCAGCTGCTTGCCGTGATGCAAGCCCACGGCTGCCGCACCCTGGTGTTCAGCAGCAGCTGCACGGTGTATGGCATGCCGGAGGCGGTGCCGATCACAGAAAGCGCGCCGATCCGGCCCATCAACCCCTACGGCCACAGCAAGGCGGCCGTGGAGCAGCTCCTGGCCGACCTGGCCGCCAGTGAACCCGGCTGGCGGATCGCTCGCCTGCGCTATTTCAACCCCGTGGGCGCCCATCCCAGCGGCCGTATCGGCGAGGACCCCACCGGCACCCCCAACAATCTCTTCCCCTTCCTGAGTCAGGTGGCGGTGGGGCGGCGCCCACTGCTGCAGGTGTTCGGCGGTGACTGGCCCACCCCCGATGGCAGCGGGGTGCGTGACTACATCCATGTGATGGATCTGGCGGAGGGGCACCAGGCCGCCCTCCACACCCTGCTCGGTGAGGAGCCCCAGCTGCTCACCCTCAATCTCGGCAGCGGCCGGGGCCATTCGGTGCTGGAGGTGCTGGCGGCCTTCGAGGCCGCCAGCGGCCGGGCCGTTCCCCATGTCGTGGCGCCCAGGCGGGACGGTGACGCGGCGATCACGGTGGCCGATCCCGCCCAGGCTGCCCAGCGGCTGGGCTGGAGGACGCGCCGGGATCTGGCGGCGATGTGCCGCGATGGCTGGGCCTGGCAGAGCTCCAACCCCAACGGCTATGGCATCTGAACCGGAACCACGGCTGCTGCTGGCGGGGGGCGGCCACACCCATGCCCTGTTGCTCTGCCGCTGGGCCATGCAGCCTCGGTGGCGGCCCCGGGCCCAGATCAGCCTGATCAACCGCTGCGGCACGGCCCTGTATTCGGGCATGGTGCCGGGCCTGGTGGCCGGTCTGTACCGGCCTGAGGAGGTGGAAATCGATCTGCGCCAGCTCTGTGCGGCCGCCGGGGTGCGGTTCATCGGCGCCGACATCGATGGGCTGGATCTCGCTCGCCAGCACGTGCTGCTGGCGGATCGGCCGCCACTCCCCTGGGACTGGCTCAGCCTCAATGTGGGTGCGGTGAGCCATCCCCCCGCCGGTGAGCGGGGGGTGAAACCCCTGGAGCCATTCCTCGACTGGCTCAGCGGACTGCAGGCGGGCGAGGCTCTCCGGCTCCGGGGTGGCGGCATGGCGGCCGTGGAGCTGGCCCTGGCCCTCGGGCGTCGGGGGGTGGGCTGCGAGTTGCTGTTGCGAGGCCAGCGACTGGGCCTCGGCTCGGCCGCGGCCAACCGGCTGGGCGAGCGGCTGCTGCAGAGAGCCGGGGTGGCCGTGCGGCGGCAGAGCCCGGCGGAGCTCCCGGCCCAGCTGGCCTGTACGGGCAGCTATGCCCCCGCCTGGCTGGCGGCGGCTGGCCTGCCCTGTGAGCCCGACAGCGGGCGGGTGTTCACCTCCCGGACGCTGCAGGTGGAGGGGCAGTCGCGGATCTTCGCTACGGGTGACTGCGGGGTGATCCGGGACCACGGGCGCCCGCCTTCAGGAGTGTGGGCCGTGCGGGCGGCGCCGACGCTGGCCACCAACCTGCGCCGTGCCCTGCAGGCGCGCCCGCTGCGCCACTGGCGCCCCCAGCCCCGTGCCCTGCAGTTGCTGGGCGATGGCGGCGCCCAGGCCGGTGAGCCCCAGGCCATGGCCATCTGGGGCCCGTGGGCTCTGGGCCCCAGCCCCTGGCTGTGGCGCTGGAAAGCGTGGATTGATCGGCGCTTCATGGCGCGACTGGCCCAACCTGCGGCCGCCATGGCGGCCCTGGCGAGCCGGCAGCCGATGGCCTGTCGGGGCTGCGGCGCCAAGCTGGCCGCCGCACCGCTGCAGGAGGCCCTTCAGGCCCAGGGATTGGGCACGGCACCGGAAGACGCCGCCGTGATCCACCGCTGCCCCAGCCCCGCCACCCCTGGCGTCGCTGGCCCGGGAGATGGGTTGCTGCTGCAGAGCGTGGATGGATTCCCCGCCCTGGTTGAGGACCCCTGGCTGAACGCCCGGCTCACCGCCCTGCACGCCTGCAGCGATCTGTGGGCCTGCGGAGCACGGGTGACCACAGCCCAGGCCCTGGTCACCCTGCCCCAGGCCGACCCCGCCAGCCAGCGGGAGCTGCTCAGCCAGACCCTGGCCGGGATCCGCTCGGCGCTGGAGCCTCAAGGTGCCCTGCTGGTGGGCGGTCACACCCTGGAGGGCCGGGATGGCGCCGGTCTGGCGGTGGCCCTGAGTGTGAACGGGGTGGTTGCGGAGCTGCAGCAGTGGCCGAAAGGCCCATTGGCCGCCGGCCAGGTGCTGCTGCTCACCGAGGCCCTGGGCACCGGCGTGCTGTTCGCTGCAGCCCAGGCCGGTGCCGCCCGAGCCAGCTGGATCGACACCGCCCTGGCCCAGATGCAGCGCAGCCAGGCTGACCTGGTGCCACTGCTCCGCCGCCACGGTTGCCGCGCCTGCACGGACATCACCGGTTTCGGCCTGTTGGGCCACCTGGGGGAGATGCTGCTGAGCACGTCCGCTGACCTGGTGGTGCAGCTGGAGCCCGCTGCCATCCCCGCCCTGCCTGGAGCCCTGGAGCTGCTGGCCCAGGGCTGGGCCAGCAGCCTGGCGCCGGCCAACGCCCGGGCCCTTGCCCTGCTGGAGTCCCGCGTGGGGGCGGCAGCCCCCATCGGCGCCGCCTTGCAGCCCCTGCTGATCGACCCCCAGACCTGCGGGCCCCTGCTGGCCGCCCTGCCGAGCGAACAGGGGGAGGCGGCCCTGGCGGCCCTGCGGCAGGCCGGCTTCACGCAGGCGGCCCTGATCGGCCAGGTGGTGCTGAAACAATGAGTTCAGCCTGCTCCCGCCTGTGTCTGCCCTGAGCCGCTGCCTGCAGGAAGAGGCCCATGCCATCGCGGCGGCGGCCCAGCGTCTCGACAGCGAGCAGGTGGAAACGGCTCTGGCCCTGCTGCAGGGGTGTCGCGCTCGCCGGGCCAAGCTGGTGGTGACCGGGGTGGGGAAGAGCGGGATCGTGGCCCGCAAGATCGCGGCCACCTTCTCGTCGATCGGCCTGACGGCCGTGTTCCTCAACCCTGTGGATGCCCTGCACGGGGACCTGGGCATCGTGGCGGCCGATGACGTGGCCCTGCTCCTCTCCAACAGCGGTGAGACCGCCGAGCTGCTGGCGATCCTGCCCCACCTGAAGCGCCGGGGTACGGCCCGCATCGCCCTGGTGGGGCGCATCCACTCCAGCCTGGCGGCAGGCTGCGATGTGGTGCTCGATGGCGCGGTGGATCGGGAGGTCTGCCCCCTCAACCTGGCTCCCACCGCCAGCACGGCGGTGGCCATGGCGATCGGCGATGCCCTGGCGGCGGTGTGGATGGAGCGCGCCGGGATCTCCCCGGCGGAGTTCGCCATCAACCACCCGGCCGGTGCCCTGGGTCGCCAGCTCACCCTCACCGTGGCCGACCTGATGGTGCCGGTGGCGGAGCTGGCTCCCCTGGCCGCCAGCGCCCCCCTGCCGGAGGTGATTGCCCACCTCACCCAGGGCAGCCCAAGCCGGGGCAGCCTTGGCGCCACCTGGGTCCACAGCGACAGCGGCGAACTGGCCGGCCTGATCACCGACGGCGACCTGCGCCGCACCCTGCAGTGCCATGGTCCCCAGGACTGGTCCGGGATCACGGCTGGTCGGATGGCCACCGCCAACCCGATCACAGTGACGCCTGAGGTGTTGGCCGCGGAAGCCCTGGCCGTGATGGAACGCAATCCCCGCCAGGCCATCTCGGTTCTGCCCGTGGTGGATCCGGGCCATCCCCAGCGGTTGCTCGGCCTGCTGCGGCTCCACGATCTGGTGCAGGCTGGCTTCAGCTCCAGCCCAAGCCCCGTTTGAGTCACCACCGCCATCCACGCCCATGAGCCTTCGCCTGATCGCCGGCCCCTGTGTGATCGAGAACCGTGACCTGGTGCTGCGGATCGCCGAGCAGGTGGCAGGCCTCTGCCAGAACCTCGGGGTCGATTACATCTTCAAGGCCAGCTTCGACAAGGCCAACCGCAGTTCCGGCAGCTCGTTCCGCGGGCCCGGGCCCGACGAGGGGCTGGCGATCCTGGCGGAGGTTCGCGAGCGCTTCGGCGTGCCGGTGCTCACCGACATCCACGAGAGCCACCAGGCCGCCCAGGCCGCCCAGGCGGTGGATGTGCTGCAGATCCCGGCTTTCCTCTGCCGCCAGACCGACCTGCTGGAGGCAGCGGCCAGGGCTGTGGCCGGCACCAGCAAGGTGGTGAATGTCAAGAAGGGCCAGTTCCTGGCGCCCTGGGACATGGCCCAGGTGGTGGGCAAGTTTGCCGAGTGCGGCCTGGCGGCCAGCAGCGGCCGCCTGTGGCTCACCGAACGCGGCAGCAGCTTTGGCTACAACACGCTGGTGGTCGACTACCGCAGCCTGCCCCAGCTGCAGGCCCTGGGCTGCCCGGTGATCTTTGATGCCACCCACGCGGTGCAGCAGCCCGGTGGACGGGGCACCAGCTCCGGCGGCCAGCGCGAATTTGTGGCGCCGCTCGCCCGGGCTGCGGTGGCGGTGGGGGTGGATGGCCTGTTCATGGAGGTGCACCCCGACCCCGACCACGCCCTCAGTGACGGGCCCAACATGGTGCCCCTGCACCGGCTGGAGGCGCTGCTGCGCCAACTGCTGGCCATCCGCGCGGCGGTGGCCGAGGGCCTGGCGGTGAGCACGCTGTGACCGGCCTGCAGCTGCGCTCGCGCCTGCAGGGTCTGCGGCTGCGATCCCGCCTGCGGGCCATCCGCCTGCTGGTGTGCGACGTGGACGGGGTGCTCACCGACGGTGGACTCCACTACGACGAGGCGGGCCGGGTCGTGAAGCGCTTCGACGTGCGCGACGGCCTGGCGGTGCGCATGCTGCAGCGCGCCGGCATCACCGTGGCCCTGCTGAGCGGCGGCCGCAGTGGCGCCATCGAGCAGCGGGCCCACCACCTCGGTATCGAGCACTGCCGCACCGGCGTGGGCGACAAGCAGGTCGGCCTGGAGCAGCTGCGGCGCGAGCTGGGGATGGCCCGCGAGCAGACCGCTTTCCTGGGTGACGACCTCAATGATCTGGCGGTGAGACCGGTTGCCGGCCTGCTGGTGGCCCCGGCCGATGGGGCCCGGGCCATGCGGCACCAGGCCGATTGGGTGCTGCGCCGCCGCGGCGGCGATGGCGCTCTGCGGGAGCTCACCGAGGCCCTCCTGGCCAGCCGGGGGGAACTCCAGGTTCTGCACCGCCACGGCTGGCGCGAGGGCAACGGCTAAGACGCCATCAGGGCCCGGGCCTGCTCCAGCTGCTCGGGGGTGTCCACGGAAAAACAGTCGGCCTCCACTGTGAAGGTGGCGATCGGGATGCCGGCATCAATCAGGCGCAGCTGCTCCAGCTTCTCCAGCTCCTCCAGCGGCGACGCGGGCAGGGAGCTCCAGGCGGCCAACACGTCGGCCCGGTAGCCGTAGATGCCCACGTGGCCCCAGTAGGTGGTCCGGCTGTGCCATTCACCGGGGGGAACGTCGCGCACGTGGGGGAGGGCACTGCGGGAAAAGGTGATCGCCCGGCCGTCTCCGGCCCGCAGCACCTTCACCACGTTGGGGTCATGGATCTTCTCCGGCTGCAGCGGGTACACCGGGGTGATCACCGGCACCCAGACGTCGGTGGGATCTCCGGCACGGCCGACCATCGCCTCCACGATCGCCGGATCCAGCAGCGGCTGATCCCCCTGCACGTTGATCACCAGGGTGCGCTCGGTGGCCGCACCGCCTGCCTCCACCAGCTGGTCCACCACCGAGGCCAGCCGAGCACTGCCGCTGCTGCAGTGCTCGGCGCTCGCCAGGGCCCTGAACCCCCAGCTGCGGGCCGCCTCCAGCACCTCTTCGCTGTCGCTGCAGGCCAGCACCGCCGCCACACCGCGGGCCTGGCGGCAGCGTTCCAGCACATGGCGCAGCATCGGCCACCCGCCGATGTCGGCCATCACCTTGCCCGGTAGCCGCGCCGAGGCCAGTCGCGCCGGCACCGCCACCACCACTGCCCGAGCGCCCATCACCGGATCCGCCATCACGTCAGCAGCGCTCCTCGGCCAGCCGCAGCGAGCGTAGGCGGCGCAATTCAGCCCCCAGGGCGGGGCCCGGCCGCCAGCCCGCCGCGATCAGCTGCTCGGCGCTGCAGGGGGCCTTGAGGCAACGCCAGCGCAGCAGCCAGCGCAGCAGGGGTCGCCGCGGCCCCATGCCGCAGGCGATCGCCAGGGCCACCGCCTCCGCCGACAGCCCTGGCGCCTCCAGCAGCGCGCACCAGTCGGCGACACCGCCCAGCTGGCGCTGGACCGCAGCCAGTCGGCGGCGCAGCTCCAGCAACTGGGCCAGCAGCCGGTGCTGGCGGTGAGGCAGCTGCAGGCGCTCAGCCAGGGCGAGGGGATCGGCGGCGCCGGCCACCAGGGCCGCCAGCGGCGGCAGGTCCCAGCGCTGGGCCCACCAGAGCCGCTGCCGCCACTGGCCATCGGCCTGCAACTGGGCATCGAGCAGGGCCAGGCCGCCCCAGCGCTGTAGCACCGCCAGGGCCTCTCGCCAGGGCTCGTGCTCCAGCAGCAGCTCCAGCTCCATGCGCAGGCGGGTGCCCAGGGCCGGCGGCGCCTGGCCAGGGGGATCCCCCGGCCGCCAGGGCCAGGGCCAGGCTGCCAGGGTGGCCCTGGCCTGCTCGGCGCTTTCCGGCTCCAGCGCAAACCCCAGGCGGGCGGCGTAGCGGGCGCCGCGCAGCAGCCGGGTGGGGTCATCGCGCACGCTGCCGGCGTGCAACAGCCGCAACTGGCGCCGCTGCAGATCGGCCTGGCCGCCATGGGGATCGAGCAGCTCACCACTGGCCAGATCCAGGGCCATGGCATTGATGCTGAAGTCGCGGCGGGCCAGGTCGTCGGCCAGGGCCCCGAGGCTCACCACCGGATTTTCGCCGGGCTGGGGGTAGGTCTCGGCGCGGGCCGAGGCCACATCGAGCAGCACTGGCTCCCCGGCGATCGCCAGCTCCACGGCCACGGTGCCGTAGGCCCCATGGTCCTGGGCGGAGCGCAGGGCACCGGCAGGCAGGGCCCGCTCCAGCCGCTGCACCAGGTCGCTGGCCCGGCCCTGGGCGACCAGATCCAGATCGGGCACGCCGCGCCAGGGGTCGTTGTGCACCCGGTGCAGCAGCAGATCCCGCACGGCGCCGCCCACCAGGGCCAGCCGCTGTTCGCGGGCCACCGCCTGCAGCACCTCGGGCAGGGGAGCGGGGATACCGGGAACGTCCACGCCCGGCTCAGCCAAGCGGCTCGATCGGCGCCAGGCGCGGATCGAGAATCTTCGGCCCCATGCCCTGGAACTTGACGGCCAGGGAAATCTTCTCCCCACTGCCGAACAGGTGGGTCACCTGGCCCTCGCCAAAGGAGGCGTGCAGGAGGCGGTCCCCCACCGCCCAGGTTCTGGCCGGCGCCCGGCGCCGCACCGCATTGGCCGGTGCGCCAGCTGCGCCGCCGCCGGCCACCCGGCGGCTGTCGTCGCGGTCGACGCGGGTGAGGCGATCGAGCCGCTGCTCGCGCCGGATCGCCGCACCGCCGGAGCGGGGAATGTCGCCCTGCACCAGCTCCTCCGGCAGCTCCGCGAGAAACACCGAGGGCACCGCCGGCTCCCGCATGCCGCCCCAGAGGCGCCGCTCGCTGGCGTGGGAGAGAAACAGCCGTTCCTTGGCGCGGGTGATGCCCACGTAGCAGAGCCGCCGCTCCTCCTCGAGCGAGGCCGGATCGTCGAGGGAGCGATAGCTGGGAAACAACCCCTGCTCCATCCCCACCAGGAACACCACCGGAAACTC
>JBEDAU010000109.1:0-2677 GCA_041177605.1 Cyanobacteriota bacterium
GCCCATGGCCCTGCACCTGAAAGCCTGTCTGCCTGAGCTTTCCCTGTCCCCCGTCGCCGCCTGTTGCAGCTTGTGAAGGCAGCGGGTTCATTCTTTCTTGATCCACCAATGACAGATTCAAACTCAAGCAATCCGATGGATCCCCGCTTTCGCGTCGATGTGATCACAGCCACGCCGAACCCGCAGCAGTGCGTCTGGGCGGCGATGCACCAGGACTACAGCGAGTGGTACGTGTTCGACGACCGGGCTGCCTGGCCGGACGAGACCCGCGCCGGAGAGATCTGCGTCAAGCGGTTGTTGGCGGGGGAGCGGGGCCACTACGGGCCGCTGGAGCATGCCCAGATCGTGCTCAACGTGGGCTGGTTTCCCCATTCAGTGATGCAGCAGGCCCGCACCCATCGCGTGGGCGTGAGCTTTGATGTGCAGTCGCTCAGGTATACGGGGGCGCGAATCTGCCGCGCTGCCCGAGGTGAGCTGGAGCTTGAGGAGGTGTTCTACCTGCGCCCGGTCGGCGACTACACCGATCGCCTTGGCAAGCGGTACGCATACACCGCAGATCAGCGGGAAATCGACTGGCAGCACTGCCGCGCCGCCGCGGAGCGCTACCACGACCTGCTGCTGGCCGGCTTCGCGGAGGAGCACGCCCGCGGCATCCTGCCGTTCGATGTGCGGCAACATTTCGTGGTGAGCTTCTCGCTGCGGGCCCTGCTGCACTTCCTCGATCTGCGCGCCAAGGCCGATGCGCAGCTGGAGATCCGCCAGCTCTGCGATCTGATCTGGCCGCACCTGCAGGCCTGGGCGCCGGAGATCGCCGCCTGGTACGAGAAGACTCGGCTGCACCGGGCGCGGCTGGCGCCCTGATCTTCCACGGGAAACCTGAAGCATGACCGAACCGAACCGCCACCTTCGCGTCGGCATCGACCCGCGCGGGTCCGCCTGCTGGGAGGTGGCCGATAACCAGGGCCAGACGGTGGAGCAGCACGCCAGCGGCAGGGAGGCGGCGGAAGCGTGTGGGGTACAGCAGGAATCGAAAAACCCGCCCAAGCCGTAGCCCAGGCGGGTCATCGTGCCACGGTGGCGAGATTGCCGGTTCGCACCCGTGTACGCCCTGGATTCTACATCAACCGAAGCAGCAATCCCCACCCCTGGCCTGGTGCAAACCGATAGGCACCATTCCATGGTTCGACCATCCACCGGCGGTTGAAGTTGCGGCGTGAGTACCGCACAAACTTCCCGGAACCGATCACGGTCGAGGCATACCCACCGCCCACCAGGTCAGCCTCGCCAAACGGATCGTGCAAGATCCAGTGCGAGGCAGTGGCGCCCACGATCAGGCTCCAGTGGCCCCCGCCCCGCGGCGCCTCGATCGGCCCATGGTGGAGCCAGCCCACCGACACGGGCCGGCCGGCCACCAGCTCCGATTCCACCGCGGCCTCGCCGAGGTTCTGTCGGAACACGGCCTCGATGCCCAAGGACCGCAGCGTGCGGACCTGCGCCGCCACGTCGGTGGTATCGCCGCCCAGGGACTGCAGCCGCTGCAGGTAGCGATCGTCCGGCTGCCCCGGGCCGGCCAGCACGCCTGGCTTCAGGGTCTCGGCCGCCATGGCGCAGGTGGAGGAGAAGCACATCCGATTGCCCTGGCCCGTGGCGCTGTCGCGCTGGGGGAAGTACGGGGCGCGCAGAAGCACATCTGATTCGGGATGCGGTTTGTCCGTCAGCCGGCCGTCTTGACTCCAGGTTGAAAACCACGGCTCTGAACGTCGCATCACCTCCGAGTAGGGGCGTCCCTTCTCCAGCTCTGCCTCAAGCTCGGCAATGGCCGCATCTTGGTGAGGGGCGACGCCAGGCGCTGCCTTGAATCGCCACAGCTGCCGCAGCGTGATCGGTGCAGTGTTCGCCATCATGCGCCCCCCTCATCATCGAGATCGTCCGGCTGCTCCCCCGCACGGAGCCGTGGGTTCAGGGTCCAGAACCCCCGCCGGAACCCAGAGGCGAACATCCCGGCCCCGACGCCGGCACTGGCGCCGATGCCACCAGCCGCGGCGATCATCCCCTGCCCGGTGATCCAGCAGCTGTCAACATCCTTCTTGGCAATGAGCCGACAGTCGGCGATGTAGATGACTCCGCACAGCGCGAGCACGCCGCTGATCGTGAACATCCCCGCCAACGAGACGGGCAGTTTCATGCGTGTTCCTGCTGGGCTTCCCAGAGCTTTCCCCGTTCGGGAAACCTGCTGACAGGCATCTGTTCCTGCCATGACCGTGAAGTCGCCGCCGACGATCACATGGGGTCACGCGAAGGTGTTCGACGCAGCACCTGATGTCACCATCTGGGGTGCAGAATTTCAGCTGTTGCCAGCCGACGGGACGATGGCCCGCCCCGCGGAGATCCTGGGCGGCGTGCTGGGCCATCGCTGCCGACGTGTGAGCAGCAGCCAGATTGAGTTGCTGGATGCCAGCACCGTTCTGCTTGGCACCCGCGGCACCCCGACGGATGCGCTGCGAGAGCATCAGGAGGCGATCATGCGGAGCTTTCAAGCCGTGACGGGAGGCGGGGGCCAGCTGGAACCGTTTGAGGCCTAGGGCGTCGGCTGATTGACCGGCGGCAACGGCACCGGCGGCAGGCGCTGATCCACGATGCGCCGGTTCTGCCCGACACCGAGCAGGGCCAGGATGGC
>JBEDAU010000110.1:0-4249 GCA_041177605.1 Cyanobacteriota bacterium
CGCACGCCCGGCGAAGCGGGCAGTGGGGTCTGGCGCTCGAGGCTGGAGAGTTTGTGGTGGCTGGCCTCCAGCTCCTGGGCCAGCACGGCGCAGGCCCGTTCGGGCATGGTGTGATCTCCACAGGTGAACACATCCACGGCCGCGTAGCCAAACTCCGGCCAGGTGTGAATCGAGATGTGGGACTCAGCCAGCAGGGCCAGTCCTGTGACCCCCTGGGGATCAAACCGGTGGGTGATCAGGTTGAGCAGGGTGGCACCAGCCCGCTTCGCTGCGGCGGTGATGGTGGCCCTGAGAAAGGGTTCGTCGTTGAGCTTGGCGCTGCTGCAGCCGTACAGCTCAAGGATGCAGTGCTTGCCGGTGGTCGGCTGAACGGGGGCGGACAGCGCGGTGGCGTCCGGATCGGGTGCCGCAGTCCATCCAGGGTTGGGGTGGAGCGACGAGAGGGTCTGGACCATCAAGGGTTCAGGCAGGAACTTATTGACTGTAGGGCCATCGCGCTGTAGTGGCCTGGGTGGACGACGTCGCAACGGCAGCGCTTGAGTTGGGCGTCGCTGCAACCGCCATGGCGCCCCCGCCCAGCCCCGCCGTGTTGGTGGTGAACACCGGCAGCTCCAGCGTCAAGCTGGCCCTGTGTGATCCGGCCGGCGCCCGGCTCTGGCAGGAGCAGCGCCACTGGGACGGTGAAGGGGAGGGTGGCCTTGAGACCCTGCTGGAGCAGTGGCTGGCGCCGCTGCTGGCCCGCTGGGATCCGGCCCCCGGGCTGGTGGCGCACCGGCTGGTGCACGGTGGAGGCCGGTTCACCGCGCCCACCCTGCTCACGGCTGAGGTGCAGGAGCAGCTGCAGGAACTGGTGCCGCTGGCCCCCCTGCACAACGGCCCAGCGCTGGCGGCGATCCGCTGGCTGGGGGCGCACGGCCCCGCAGCAACCCATCTGGAGCAGTGGGCCTGCTTCGACACCGCCTTCCACGCCAGCCTCAGCCCGGCGGCTTACAGCTATGCGATCCCGGCGGACTGGCGGGCCCAGGGGCTGCGGCGCTACGGCTTCCACGGGCTCAACCACCAGCACATCGGCAGCACCGTGGCCCACCGGGAACCGGCCGTGCGCCGGCTGATCAGCTGCCATCTCGGCGCCGGCTGTTCCCTCTGCGCCATCGCCATCTCCGCCGATGGCATCCCCCGCAGCGTGGACACCACCATGGGCTTCACGCCGCTGGAGGGGCTGGTGATGGCCAGCCGCAGCGGCAGCCTGGATCCGGGCCTGCTGCTGCATCTGCTGCGGCAGGGGATGGCGCCGGCGGAGCTGGATACGGTCCTCAACCGCCGCAGCGGTCTGCTGGGCCTCTCGGACCTCAGCGGCGACATGCGGGAGCTGCGCCTGGCCGCCAGCCAGGGGCACTCCGGTGCCCAGCTGGCTATCGCCGTGTTCCGCCACCGCCTGCTCCAGGCCATCGCGGCGATGGCGGCCAGCCTGGGGGGCGTGGATGCCATCGCCCTCACCGGTGGAATCGGCGAACACGACGACGCTCTGATGAGCGACCTGAAACAGGCCCTGACCTGGCTGGGTCCCCTGCTCTGGCTGCGGATCCCCGCCGATGAGGAGGGCACCATGGTGCGCCAGTGCCTGGGGGCCCAGCTTGAACCGTTCTTCTTGAATTGCTCTTCTTGAACTGTTCTTAACGCGAAGATCGGCGGATCTGTCCAGGGTGAGTCAGGGCCCCTGCTGAGTGCCATGCCCGTGACTCTGCCGATCAGCCGATCCGGCCCTGCAGCCCAAGGTGGATGGAGATGCACCGTGAAATGGTCCTGTTGGCCATCGAAGCGCTACTGATGGAAGCGCTACTGATGTTCGGTGTGGTGCGAATGGCTTCCCTGGAGCGCCGCCCGCAGGATCTGTGGCGCGTCCAGATTCCCTCGTACCAGCCCTGCCAAGCATGACGTCAACGCTCACCGTCACCGAAGCCTTTGCCGCCATCCCTCTGGCCGCCGTGTGCTGCGACCAGACCTTCGGCAGGGACGAAGCGCGGGTGATTCGTGATCAGCTGCTCAGCCGCAGGGTTTACCAGGCGATGGAGCCCTACAGCTTCGGGGTGCTGATCTCCGGCCTGCTGAAGCGCTTCCGTGAGGAGTCGTGGCAAGGGCTGATCGCGGCCGCCGCGCCCCAGCTCAATCAGGACCAGAAGGAAACGGCCTTTGCCCTGGCCTGCCAGTTGATCCATTGCGACCGCCAGGTGAAGCCACAGGAACGCGACTTTCTCACCGCTTTGGCCGACACCCTCAGCCTGACCGCAGCCCGGGCCAGCCAGATCCTGGAGGTGTGCGAACTGCTGCACCGCGATTGTCTGACCGATCCGGCTTGAATCAAGGATGTGCCCCTGCCCCTGCCAACTGCCCCAGCGCCCACGACCAGTGGTGGCGATCACGTCATGGCAAAACCAAATGGCTAAACCAGCCGCTCCAACACCATGACGCTCAGCCGCCTGCGCCGCCGCCAGCTGCTGGAGCTGCTGGGCATCGGGGCCATGGCCGCTGGGGGAGCTGTGGCTGCTGGTGGACCTGGGGTCGCAGGCGATTCCCAGGCTGCCGGCGGCGCCGGCCCGGGCTTTGCGCCCCTGCGCCCGCCGCTGCCCCTGCCGGCCGATGGCCTCACGGCCCGGCAGCAGCGCCGGCACTACGCCCGTGCCGTGGTGGAGGATCGGATGGTGGTGCCCGAGGGCTACCGCGCCGAGCTGCTGGCCGTATGGGGCGATCCGCTGGCGGAGGGTCGCTTTGGTTTCAACAACGACTATCTGGCCCTGCTGGAGCAGGGGGAACGGGCGCTGTTGAGCGTCAATTTTGAGCACATCAGCCCGATCCCCTGGGCCGCCGGCATCCAGGAGGTCACCGCCCAGGATCTGCCCCTGGTGGCGCTGAGCGCGGCCCTGGCCGAGCGCGGCGGCCAGGTGGACCTGGGCGCGCTGGCCGCTGACGATCCCCTGCGTCCCCTGGTGCTGGCGGTGGCCGAGGCGGCCATGGCCGATCTGGGCATTGGCGTGCTGGAGCTGCAGCGCACCCCGGGCGGCTGGCGGCGGCTGGCGGGCAGCCGCTTCGAGCGGCGGATCACCGGCCTCAGCGGCTGGCGCCAGCCCGAGCAGGCCCTGCGCTGCAGCGGTCCAGCGGCGGCAGTGTTTCGCAACCCCACCCCCATGGGCTACAGCGACGGCCTGGGCGATCGGATCGTGGGCACCTTCGCCAACTGTGCCGGCGGCACCACCCCCTGGGGCACGGTGCTCAGCGCTGAAGAGAATGTTCAGGACCAGGTGAGCGAAGCCGTGTTTGCGGATGGCTCGCCGGCTCCGCCCAGCGCCCGCCCCTTTTGCTGGGATGGCAGCCGCCTGGAGGGCCTGGGCAATCCGTTCGGCCTGGCCGGCCACAAATACGGCTGGATGGTGGAGTTCGATCCCCGCCAGCCGCATCAACCGGCGGTCAAGCACACCTGGCTGGGCCGCTTCCGCCATGAGGCGGTGGCCGTGCAGGCACGCCGGGGTGAACCGCTGGTGGTGTATTCCGGCTGCGATCGCCACGGCGGCCATCTCTACCGGTTTGTGAGCGATGGGGTGGTGGGGGATCCGCGCGACCGCGCCAATTCCCGCTTGCTGGAGCAGGGCCGCCTGGAGGCGGCCCGCTTCGAGCCCGACGGCACGGGGCAGTGGATCGCCCTCGAGCCCGGAACGCGCGTGGCCCCGCAGCGGCCCAGCCACTTCAGCCGCTTCGGCTTCGAGCAGGCCACCCTGGTGCCCCACAGCGATCGTGGCCGCAGCGGCGCTGAGGCCCTCACCAGCGATGCCGCCGTGGCGGCCTACCGGCAGCGTTACGCCACCCTGGCTGATCTCTACACAGGCCAGGGCGCGATTCTGATCGACGCCCACCTGGCCGCCAATGCCGCTGGGGCCACGGCGGCCGCGCGGCCGGAAGACACCGACATCGACCCAGCCACCGGCGAGCTGCTGATCGCCTTCACCGCTGCCGGCCGCAAGGCCGAGGGCAGCAGCGATCCGGCCATCTTCCGCGGCCCGGAGGGTGAAGCCCACTGGCCCCATGGCTGGGTGATGCGCCTCAGCGACGGTGATGGGACGCGGGACTCCCGGTTTCGCTGGCGGATGGTGGCCACCGGCGGCACCCCCTGGCAGGGCGGCCTGGGCTTCAGCAACCCTGACAACCTGGCCTTTGATCCTGCCGGCCGCCTCTGGTTGGTCACCGACCGCTCCGGCAG
>JBEDAU010000111.1:0-7424 GCA_041177605.1 Cyanobacteriota bacterium
AGCAGGATCGGCGCCAGGAAGGTGGTGCCGATCACCATCAGCAGGATGGCGGCCTCCAGGGCGGGGGTGAGGATGCCGGCCTGGCTGCCCAGGCCCAGGAAGATCAGGCCCACCTCGCCGCGGGGCATCATCCCCAGGCCCACCACCAGGCGGTTGGTCTTCTCCTTGCTCACGTAGCTCCAGCCGGCGGCCACCTTGCCAGCGATCGCCACGGCCAGCAGGAAGGCGGCCACGATCAGGCCCTCCCGGTTGGCCGGATCGAAGGGGTTGAGCACCGAGAGGTCCATGCCGGTGCCGATCAGCACGAAGAAGATGGTGGCAAACAGGGCCACCAGCGGCTTCACCGTCTGCTGAATCGCCTGGGTGTGGCGCGAGCTGCTGAGGATCAGACCGGCGGCGAAGGCCCCCAGGGCCGCCTCCAGGCCGATCGCCTGGGCGGCGAAGCAGCAGAAGGTGAGCACCACGAAGCTCGCCACCACCACTTCGCCGGGGGCCTTGAGCTGGCCAAGCACCCAGTCGAAGGCGGGCGCGGCAGTGCGGCTCAGGAAGAGGGCCGCTGCCACGAAGACCCCTGCCGCTGCCACCAGTTTGAGGATGGGCCCGATCGCAAAACCCGCGCCGCCGGCCAGGCTCACCACCACGGCCAGGATCACGATGCCGAGGATGTCGTCGAGCACGGCGGCGCCGATCACGGTCTGGCCCTCGCGGGTGCGCAGATAGCGCAACTCGCCGAACACACTGGCGGTGATGCCGATCGAGGTGGCGGTCATCGCCGCCCCGGCGAAAATCGCCGGAATCAACGGCACATGGAAGAGGTAGTAGAGGCCGGCGGTGCCCAGGGCGAAGGGCAGCACCACTCCGGTCACGGCCACCGTGGTGGCCTGCAGGCCCACGGCCACCAGCTCATCGAGTTCGCTCTCCAGGCCGGTGAGAAACAGCAGGGCGAACAGGCCGATCTGCGACACGGCCTGCAGGTTGGGGAAGGTTTCCCGATACAGATCGGCCACTGCCTCCCCTGGCAGATCGGAGAGCGAACTCAGCAGGGACAGTCCCCAGCCACTGAGCTGGGCCTGGGTTTCGGGCGGCACGATCAGATGCAGGCCCGACACGCCGATCAGCACGCCGGCCACCAGCTCGCCCAGGATCGTGGGCAGCTGCAGGCGCACCATCAGCTCGGCCACCACCCTGGCGGCCACGAAGATCACCAGGTACTCACCCACCGAGATGAGCGTGTCGGCCACCTCGAGCTGGTGGCCGCCCACCTCGAGCAACAGGGCTGGCAAGGTCATGGGATCGGAAGAGTGGGGCTGACGCTAGGGCCGGCCAGGTGTTCAGACGCTGATCTCTAGGGGGCTGGCGGGTGGCCCCGTGGCAGCGATCGCTACGGTCCAGACAGGCCGGAGCTGGTAGGCGATGCCCCTTGATCCCTTCCTCCCCTCACCTCTACCCGTCCCATCCCCCGCGGCGGCCCTCAGGGGCGACGGCGAGACCGGCTGCGCGCCCCGGCTGCCCCTTGACGAGGAACGGGAGCTGGAGCTGATCGACGCCTGGTGGCGCGCGGCCAACTACCTGGCGGTGGGCATGATCTACCTGCAGGACAATCCCCTGCTGGCCGAGCCGCTGCGGCCCGAGCACATCAAGAACCGCCTGCTGGGCCACTGGGGCTCCAGCCCGGGCCAGGCCTTCATCTGGGCCCATGCCAACCGGCTGATCCGGCAGCGCGATCTCGACATGATCTACCTGTCGGGCCCCGGCCACGGGGCCCCGGGGGTGCTGGCCCCCACCTACCTCGACGGTTCCTACAGCGAGATCTATCCCGACAAGTCGCGGGACACCGCGGGCATGCGGCGGTTTTTCAGGCAGTTTTCGTTTCCGGGCCACATCGGCTCCCACTGCACTCCGGAGACACCCGGCTCGATCCATGAGGGCGGCGAGCTGGGCTACGTGCTCTCCCATGCCTGCGGGGCGGTGTTCGACAACCCGGAGCTGATCGCCATCGCCTGCGTGGGTGACGGTGAGGCTGAAACCGGGCCCCTCGCCACCAGCTGGCACATCAACAAATTTCTCAACCCGGCCACCGATGGCACCGTGCTGCCGGTGCTGCACCTCAACGGCTACAAGATCGCCAACCCCACCCTGCTGGCCCGCATCCCCGGAACGGAGCTGGAGAGCCTGTTGCGGGGCTACGGCTGGGCCCCGCTGTTCGTGGAGGGTGCGGAACCCGAGGCCATGCATGCCGCCATGGCTGCAGCGATGGACCAGGCAGCCGACCGGATTGCCGCGATCCGCTCGGAGGCCCGCCGGAGCGGTGACCCATGCGCCGTGAGCCGGCCGACCTGGCCGATGCTTGTGCTGCGCTCCCCCAAGGGCTGGACCGGCCCGGCGGCGTTGGGCGATCTGAAGCTGGAGAACTTCTGGCGCGCCCACCAGGTGCCGCTGCCCGACCCGAAGGGCGATCCGGGCCAACTCCAGCAGCTGGAAACCTGGCTGCGCAGCTATCGCCCCTGGGAGCTGTTCGATGCCCAGGGCCGGTTGCGGCAGGAGTTGGCGGCCCTCTCCCCGTCAGGCCAGCGCCGCATGGGCTCCAACCCCCACGCCAATGGCGGGCTGTTGCGCCGCCGGCTGCAGCTGCCGCCGATCGAGCCCTATGCCGTGCGCGTGGACGCACCTGGCCAGGGCGAGCAGGAGAACACCGCCCCGCTGGGGGAATTGCTGCGCGATGCCATCGGGCTCAACCCCGATTCGTTGCGGGTGTTCGGCCCGGATGAGACGGCCTCCAACCGCCTGCAGGCCATCTATGCCCGCAGCAAGAAGGTGTGGATGGAGGAGTTCCTGCCGGAAGACATGAACGGCGGCGAACTCAGCCGCCAGGGCCGCGTGGTGGAGATGCTCAGCGAGCACACGCTGGTGGGCATGATGGAGGGCTACCTGCTCACCGGCCGCCACGGCTTTTTCCACACCTACGAGGCCTTTGCCCATGTGATCGCCTCGATGTTCAACCAGCACGCCAAGTGGCTGGAATCCTGTATTCACCACGCCCCCTGGCGGGCGCCGATCTCCCCCTGGACCTGTCTGATCTCCAGCACGGTGTGGCGGCAGGACCACAATGGCTTCACCCACCAGGATCCTGGCTTCATCGACCTGGCGGGCAACAAGAGCGGCGACGTGGTGCGGGTGTACCTGCCGCCTGACGCCAACTGCCTGCTGGCGGTGGCGGAGGAGGCCCTGCTGGAGCCCAACGTGTGCAACATCATCGTGAGCGACAAGCAGAGCCACCTCCAGTACCTCACCCTGGAGCAGGCCCGCGCCCATGTGGCCAAGGGGATCGGCCTGTGGAGCTGGGCCAGCAACGATGACCGCGGCACGGACCCCGATGAGCCCGACGTGGTGCTGGCCTGCGCCGGCGACATCCCCACCAAGGAAACCCTGGCTGCCGTGGAGATCCTGCGGCGGGAGATCCCCTCCCTCAGGATCCGGGTGCTCAATGTGGTCAAGCTCTTTGCCCTCACCCAGCCCAGCGAGCACCCGCACGGCCTGAGCGACCGCGACTTCGACACCCTGTTCACCACCGACCGCCCTGTGATCTTCAACTTCCACGGCTACCCGTGGCTGATCCACCGCCTCACCTACCGCCGCACTAACCATGCCAATTTCCACGTGAGGGGCTACAAGGAAAAAGGCAACATCAACACGCCGCTGGAGCTGGCGATGAACAATCAGATCGACCGCTTCAACCTGGTGATCGATGTGATCGACCGGGTCGCCGGGTTAGGGTCACGCGCCGCCCATGTGAAGGAAAGGATGAAGGAGGCGATCCTGGCCAACCGCGCCTACGCGCACCAGCACGGCATGGATGCCCCAGACGTGAGCCAGTGGCGCTGGAGCGCCCCCAGCCTGGAGGCACGGGCATGAGCGACCTGCACCCCCTCAATCTGCGGCTGCCCACTCCGGGCTGCTACGCCGACCCGGATCGCAGTGGCCTCACCGCCGACGACGTGTTCGACGGCATGACCGAGCACCTCTTCTTCACGCTCGGCAAGCTCGCCCCCACCGCCAGCCGCCATGACCTCTACATGGCCCTGAGCTACGCGGTGCGCGACCGGCTGATGACCCGTTACCTGGCGGGCCTGGAGGCGATCCGATCCACCCCCACCCGGGTGGTGGCCTACCTCTCGGCCGAGTTCCTGATCGGTCCCCAGCTGGGCAACAACCTGTTGATGCTCGGCATCGAAGAGGCGGCTGCCGAGGCCCTGCGGCGCTTCGGCATCAACGACCTCAACGAGATCCTCGATGTGGAGGAGGAACCCGGCCTGGGCAACGGCGGCCTGGGCCGGCTGGCGGCCTGTTTCCTGGAATCCCTGGCGTCGCTGGAGATTCCGGCCACCGGCTACGGCATCCGTTACGAGTTCGGCATCTTCGACCAGCTGATCCGCGATGGCTGGCAGGTGGAGATCACCGACAAGTGGCTCAAGAGTGGCTGGCCCTGGGAGTTGCCCCATCCGGACCAGGCCTGTTTCGTGGGCTTTGGCGGCCGCACCGAGAGCTACCGCGATGAGCACGGCCACTACCGGGTGCGCTGGATCCCGGACGAGCACGCCATCGGCATCCCCCACGATGTGCCGGTACTCGGCTACCGGGTGAACACGTGCGATCGGCTGCGGCTCTGGCGGGCTGATGCCACCGAGAGCTTCGACTTCTACGCCTTCAACATCGGCGACTACTACGGCGCTGTGGAGGAGAAGGTGGGCAGTGAGACCCTCTCCAAGGTGCTCTACCCCAACGACGGCACCGATGAGGGTCGGCGGCTCCGGCTCAAGCAGCAGCATTTCTTTGTGAGCTGCTCGCTGCAGGACATGATCCGCAGCCTCGATGCCCGTGGCATCCCGGTGACCGAGTTCGCCGACCACTGGGCGGTGCAGCTCAACGACACCCATCCGGCGATTGCGGTGGCGGAACTGATGCGGCTGCTGATCGACGACAAGCACCTGGACTGGGAGACGGCCTGGGGGATCACCACCGCCTCCGTCGCGTACACCAACCACACCCTGTTGCCCGAGGCCCTCGAAAAGTGGGGCCTGCCCCTGTTCGGCTCCCTGCTGCCGCGGCACCTGGAACTGATCTACGAGATCAACCGCCGCTTCCTGCAGCAGGTGCGTCTGAAGTATCCCGGCAACGAAGAGATCCTGCGCCGGGTTTCGATCATCGACGAGGAAGGAGCCAAGGCGGTGCGGATGGCCAATCTGGCCACCGTGGCTTCCCACCACGTCAACGGCGTGGCTGCCCTGCACAGCGATCTGGTGAAGACCGAGCTCTTCCCGGAATTCGCCGCTCTCTGGCCGGAGAAGTTCACCAATGTGACCAATGGGGTGACGCCGCGGCGCTGGATCGGCCTGGCCAATCCCCAGCTCTCCGCCCTGCTCACCGAGACGATCGGCGAGGGCTGGATCCGCGACCTCAACCAGCTACGCCAGCTGGAGCAGTACGCCGACGACAGCGGATTCCTGGAACGCTGGGGAGCCACCAAGCTGGCGGTTAAGCACCAGCTCAGCACCTACATTCACCGTCACACCGGTGTGTTGGTGGATCCCGCCTCCCTGTTTGATGTGCAGGTGAAGCGCATCCACGAGTACAAGCGCCAGCACCTCAATGCCCTGCAGGTCGTTGCCCAGTACCTGCGGATCAAGAATGGCCTGGCCGATGGCATGGCACCCCGCACGGTGATCTTTGGCGGCAAGGCGGCCCCCGGCTACTACATGGCCAAGCTGATCATCCGCTTCATCAATGGCATTGCTGAGACAATCAACGCCGACCCCGACATGGACGGGCGGCTGCGGGTCATCTTCCTGGCCGATTACAACGTGAAGTTGGGTGAGCGGGTCTATCCCGCTTCCGATCTCTCCGAGCAGATCTCCACGGCAGGGAAGGAGGCCTCCGGCACCGGCAACATGAAGTTTGCCATGAACGGGGCGCTCACGATTGGTACCCTCGATGGCGCCAATGTCGAGATCCGTGAGCAGGTGGGGGCTGAGAACTTCTTCCTGTTCGGCAAGACAGCTGAGGAAATCGCCGCCCTGCACAAAGGTGGTTACCGGCCCTGGGAACTGATCCCCACCATTTCCGAGCTAGGCGATGTGCTGCGCCTGATCGAGCAGGGCCATTTCAGCAATGGCGATGGCGACCTGTTCCGGCCACTGCTGCAGAACCTCACCGGTCGCGATCCCTTCTTCGTGCTGGCTGACTTCGCCGACTATCTGCGCGCCCAGGCAGAGGTCGATCGGGCCTGGGCAGATCGCTCCCGCTGGAATCGGATGTCGCTGCTCAACACATCGCGCACCGGATTTTTCTCCTCAGACCGCTCGATCCAGGACTACGCCACACGGATCTGGAAGGCGGAGGCCTACCCGATCACCATCACCTGTGATCTGGATTGACCAGATCACGAGGCACGGGAGCCGCGATCAGCCGGATGACCTAACCCGGCAGGTCGGGGGTCTGGTGTAGCAGGCGGTTGAGACGCAGGCGGTCGGCGTTGAGCGGGTCGGGGGCCAGTTCTCCGGCCACCTCGCGGAACGCCTGCTCCACCTCCTCCGGCACGCGCACGTCGAAGATGCGCTCCATCAGGGCCTCGATCGAGAAGAGATGGGCATTGATGTTTTCCAGGTCAGCCATGGCCTGCTGGATGGCATCAGCCTCAGCGCCGCTCCCGGGAGCGGCGACGGCAGCACCGCCATCGCCTGCACCGGCTGAACCAGGGCTGGCACCCGGGGCAGGGTCGCCATGCTGTTTCTGCAGCTCGTCGAGAACGCGGCCCGCCAGGGTGCGAAACGCCTGCAGGGCAGCCCAGTTGAGCTCCTGTTGCTGGCGCAGCGTGGGATTTTCGCGGATCAATCGGTCGTGTTCCCGATAGAAACGCTGGCAATCAGGGCACTGGCAGGGCTCTTCGGGCACCGCGCTCCCTTGGTCTGTCAATGCCCATCATGGCACCGGGCCCCACTCAGGCGGCCAGGGGGTTCGGGCCAGGGTCGTCGTCCGGCTGGTCGGCAGCGGCGGGCAGGGGAATCTCGATCGTGCTCACCACATGGATCACGTCCCTGAGCCGCATGGAATCGGCAAACCACCCCATGGCCTGTTCCGTGTCGCCGCGGCGCTCGGCGTCGCCGGCCTGTTCCTCGTGGGCTTCAGCCAGTAACGCCAACCAGCAGAGGCAGCGGGCCTGTACCACCGAGAGGTCGATCTCCTCGGGCTGGCCGTTGGCGATGCGCTCACTCTCCTGCTGTACCAGCAGACGCAGGCGCAGGTCGTGCAGCTGGGTCATCGCGCTCAAGCGACTCGGGCCACGCTAGCTGCGGGGGGCGATCGGGGCACGCCACCACCGGTAGTGGTTGCTACCGCTCTGGGCGTCCGCAATGGCCCAGGCCCTGGGA